>CAYNFL010000086.1:0-7561 GCA_964396465.1 uncultured Christensenellaceae bacterium | reverse complement strand
GGTTCGCGGTGCTTGCGTCGCCGTATCAACCACCGAGGGTTTGAGCGAGAATACCTCATTGATGCGCTCCGCCGCCGCAGACGCCCTTGGCAGCATCACAAACATCATCGTACCCGTGATGAGCGCGAACATGATCTGTATCACGTATTGCTGGAACGCCATCAGATCGCCGACGGTGGTTTCGCCCGCGTCCACGCGAAAACCGCCGAACAAAAGTATCGCTGCCGTCGCGATGTTCATCGTGAGCATGATGGCGGGAAACATCACGCCCATCCAACGGTGTGCGGAAATTGCCGTCTTCGTGAGGTCCTGATTTGCTCCGTCAAAGCGCTTCTGCTCGTACTCCGCCTTGTTGAACGCGCGGATCACACGGATACCCGTTAAGTTTTCGCGCAGCACCAGATTCACGCGGTCGATCTTCTTCTGTATCGATTTGAACAGCGGCATCGTCCGCATCGCGATAACGAGTACGATCACCAGCATCGCCACGATGATCGTGATAATCAGCCAGGAGAGCCCTACGTCCTTTTGCAGCGCCATAATGATACCCCCCGCCGCGGTGATGGGCGCCGAGAGCAGCATTAAGAATATCATCACCATCACGTTTTGTATCTGCGTCACGTCGTTTGTCGAGCGCGTAATCAGCGATGCGGTGCCGATCTGGTCAAATTCTCGCAGTGAATACGCCTGCACCGACGAAAATATATTACGGCGCAAGTCTTTGGCAAAACCCACTGCCGTGCGCGACGCAAAAAGCTGGGATGCGATCGTTGCGGCAATGACCAACAGTGAAACACCGAGCATTTTAAGGCCGATGATCACAATCAAGGAGATATCTTTACCCACAATGCCCCTGTTGACGATATCCGACATCAGGTTAGGCAGGTAAAGCTGCGCGATCGACTGTACCGTGGTTAATAGCACGATGAGCAGCACCTGCCATTTATACGGTTTTAGGTACTTAAAAAGTTTTAACATGGGCCTTCCTCTCTATTTTTATAAAATTACTGACTGTTTAAAATGTATTTTTATTGCGGCTGGAGTACGGAAATGACCGCCCCGACCATCCATTCAAAATACTTCATATCCCCCGTACACTTCCCGGGCACAAGCAGATTGCGCATAAAATATCCGGAGATATTGCTCATATAGAATTTCAGCGCCATCTGCGGGTCCGCGCTCAGCTTCCCCATATTGTGCATGGCAGTAAAATACTCGATCAGGCGGCTTTCCGCGCCGTGCTCCTTTTTCTTTAAATCCATCTCGGGCACCGATTCCCGTATCTTGTCGCGCATGATCATGCGCATCAGCGGCGCGTTGCGTTTGTATGTTTCCATCAGATTGTACGAGATGCTTGTAAGATCGGTTTTTAGATCGTATGTCACGTCGTTTTCGAGATATTCGTCCACTTTATACGGATGAATGCAGCTGTGCAGGGTTTCCTCAAACAGCGCACGCTTCGAAGTAAAATGGCGGAACAGCGTCACCTCGCTGACGCCCGCAAGGTCCGCGATTTCGCGTGTGGTCGCGGCGGCAAATCCTTTTTTTTCAAACAGCTCGCGCGCAGCGGCAATGATTTTTTCATGCGTGTTTTCCATACTGCTCCCGCTCATGATGTTAGCAAGTACTTACGTACTATACGCGCGATACCGAATCAACGTCAATAGGGTTTTACACTGTTCACAGTTTATTAATGATAAATTCTCAATAATATTAAATCTGTCAAGCTACCTGCGCATCTCTTCGCTTGCGCCGCATGGCGTAAAAAACTATAATAGCAGCATGAAGCGCATTTTTCTTCTTATTGTTATTACGGCGCTCATGGCGCTTTCTGTCTGCGGCTGCCGCTCCGCCGTAAAAGCACAGCAGGCGTCGGGCGAATATTTCGCACTCGATACGATCTGCACACAGCAAGTAACGGGCGGCGAAGCACAAACCGCAGCGGATGAAGTGAGCGCAATGCTCGTTCGCATCACGAACGAGATGTCGATGAACAAAGGCTCCGACCTTTTTGAGGTTAACACCGCTGCGCCGCAGGACGCGCGGGTTTCGTGCGAAACTGCGGACGTACTGCAAACCGCGCTGTCGCTCGCGGCGCTGACGAACGGCGCGTTCGACCCGACCATCGGCCCGGTATCGTCGCTGTGGGATATCTCGGGAAATCCGCGCGTACCCTCGAAAGAAGAACTTGACAAAGCGGTAAAACTCGTGGATTATGCGGGCATCGCGTTGGACAGCACGACGGTCACGCTAGCCCGGAAAGGCATGATGCTCGATCTCGGCGGCATCGGCAAGGGCTACGCCGCCGACCTTGCGGTACGCATCTATAAAAAATACGGCGTACAGAGCGCGCTTTTAAACCTTGGCGGCAACATCTATGCCTATGGTAGCAAAACGGACGGTAGCGATTACCGCATCGGCCTGCGCAACCCTTCCGGCAGCGAAAACGACTATTACGCTGTAATACCTGCAAGCGATACCTCGATCGTCACCTCCGGCACGTACGAGCGCTTCTTTGAAAGCGGCGGCGTCACCTACCACCACCTGTTCGACCCGCAAACGGGCTACCCGGCAAATAACGGCCTTGCCGCCGTTACGGTGGTGTGCGAAAGCAGCACGAAGGCCGACGCGCTTTCCACGGCGCTGTTTGTGATGGGCTTGGACGACGGCTTAAAGTTTGCGCAGGCGCTGGACGATATCGAGGCGGTTTTCGTCACGCAGGACAATCAGGTGTACGTTACGGACGGATTAAAGGAAAGCATTGAGATCACGAATGAAAGCTTTATTCTCCAAAGCTGATATCGCACTGTTCATACTGCTGCTGCTCGCCGCGGCGGCGGGCATATTCGCGCTCTCGGGCGGCGGCGAAGCGCATACGGCAGTCATCCGCCACAGCGGCATTGCCGTAAAAGAAGTGCCGCTGAATGCTGACCAGACGTTTCCCGTGGGCGACACGGTGATCGAGGTGAAGAGCGGCGCGATCCGTTTCTTTGAGTCGGACTGCCCCGGTCAGGAGTGCGTGCACTCAGGCTGGCTCAAAAACTCGGGCGATACGGCGGCTTGCCTGCCGAACCGCGTTTCGATCACATTATCGGGGGAAAGCGGGGTGGACGCGATTGCGAACTGAATCATTTTCCCCCGCGCGCAAAACCGCGCTGCTCGGCGCGCTGCTCGCGCTGTCGCTGGCGCTCGCCGTAACGGAGAGCCTGCTGGGCGCGCTCGTGCCCGTGCCCATCCCCGGCGTGAAGCTCGGGCTTGCCAACATCGTATCGATGTTTTTGCTGTGCTACTTCTCACTGCCCGAGGCGCTTATCCTCGCGCTGCTGCGCACGCTCCTCGCTTCGCTGTTTGCGGGCGGCTTCTCGATATTTTTGTACTCCGCGCCCGGCGCGCTTTTATCTACGCTCGTAATGTACGCGGCGCTGCGCTGGCTCAAACCGCTGACCATCGCGGGCGTTTCGATGCTGGGGGCGGCGACACATAACGTCGCGCAGGTGTGCGTCGCCGTGCTGACGACGGGCGAAGCGCGGCTGTTCTATTACGCGTTCATACTCATCGCGGTGGGCGCGGTTTCGGGCGCGATCACTGGCGCGGTCGCCAAATTCAGTTTTGAGCGCGCGGCGGCGGCGCTGCATATGCCGCCATTGCGGCGAGAAAACTATGTTCACGGAGGTGCGTTATGACAGGCATGTGGGGAGGTTTTTATTGGGACTGGACGATATTCTTAATCATCCCTGGCATCATCGCGGCGATGTGGGCGCAGTCCCGCGTGAACCGCGCGTTTAGCATGTACTCGCAGGTTCCTGTGTTATCGGGCATGTCGGGCAGCGAGGCAGCGTTCCGCATACTTTCGGGCAATGGCATCAGCGACGTGACGCTCGATGTATCGGGAGGCAGGCTTTCGGACAATTACAACCCGCGGAAGCGCACGCTGAACCTTTCGGAAAACAGCTATTCGGGCCGCACCGTCGCGGCTGTCGCCATCGCCGCGCACGAAACAGGCCACGCGCTGCAGCACCACGAAGGGTATATTCCGCTGCGCATGCGCAGCGTGATGGCGCCCGTCGTCAGCGCCGTTTCATACCTGTTGTGGCCGGTGCTCATCCTCGGGCTGTGGCTCGGCTTTACGGGCGCGATACAGGTCGCGGTGTATATCTTCCTCGGCATATTCGCGTTTCAGGTGGTCACGCTGCCCGTGGAGTACAATGCATCCAAACGCGCGCTCGCAGCGCTTTCCGCTACGGGTTCGCTGACCGAGGAAGAGCTTTACGGCGCGAAGCAGATGCTCTCCGCCGCGGCATTAACGTACGTCGCCGCGACATTGGTCGCGCTGCTCAACGTGCTGCGGTTCTTCATGCTGTCCCAGCGCAGGCGGTAGATTTGAAACACTGAAACAATCGTTCAAGTTTTCGTTTTCGGGTTGTATCGGCGCACCAAAGCCTTTATAATAGGTCTGAGTATCAGCGAAAATTTACGGCACAGCCGTAACCATATTTTATTGGAGGATACGAAATGAACAACATTAACAGACTTTCCATCAACACGATCCGCGTACTTTCGGCGGAGGGCATACAAAAAGCCAACAGCGGCCATCCGGGGCTGCCCTTGGGCTCCGCGCCTATGGCGTACACGCTCTGGTCGCGGCACTTAAAGCACAACCCCAAGAACCCCGCGTGGGCCGACCGTGACCGCTTCGTGCTTTCGGCGGGGCACGCTTCCATGCTGCTATATTCGCTGCTGCACGTATTCGGTTATCCCGCCACGCTCGACGACCTCAAAAACTTCCGGCAGTACGGCGCACGCACCGCCGGGCATCCCGAGTATAACCACATACCCGGCATCGAAACGACGACCGGCCCGCTGGGGCAGGGCATCGCGAACGCTGTCGGCATGGCGATGGCGGAAACGCATCTCGCCGCGATGTTCAACAAGGAAGGCTATCCGATAGTAGACCACTATACCTACGCGCTTTCGGGCGACGGCTGCCTCATGGAGGGCGTCGCATCCGAGGCGTGCTCGCTCGCGGGCACGCTCAAGCTCGGCAAGCTGATTCTGCTCTACGACCGCAACAAGATTACCATCGAAGGCGAGACGGATTTCGCGTTCGACGAGAATGTCGCGAAACGCTTTGAAGCGTACGGATGGCAGGTGCTTACCGTATCCGACGGCAACGAGGATATCGGCGCGATCGACAAAGCGATCTCGATGGCCAAGGCGGAGAAGAACAAACCCTCGATCATCATCGTCAATACCGCGATCGGCTACGGCTGCCCCGCGGTACAGGGCAAAGCCTCTTGCCACGGCTCTCCGCTGGGCGACGAGAACATCGTCACGCTCAAAAAGACGCTCGGCTGGGAATTTGACGGCAGCTTCGTGGTTCCCGACGAGGTGAGGGACGAAGCCGCAAACCGCCAGAAGGCATATGACGCGGCGGAAAAGAAATGGAACGACCTGTTTGCGCAGTACCGCGCGCAATTCCCCGAACTGGCTACGCTTTGGGGCAAGTGCTTCACTAAGCCCGACGTTCAGGCGATATTCGACGAAGCCATGTATACGTTCGACAAGCCGCTCGAAACGCGCCAGTCCTCGGGCGAGGTGCTAAACCGCCTCGCGGCCAAGCTGCCCTCGTTGTTCGGCGGCAGCGCGGATCTTGGCCCCTCCAACAACACCGTGATCAAGGGCAAGCCCTATTTCGCACCCGATTGCCGCGAGGGCGTCAACATCCACTACGGCGTGCGCGAGTTCGCGATGGCGGCCATCGCCAACGGCCTTTACCTGCACGGCGGAATTATCCCCTATGTCGCGACGTTCTTCGTATTTACCGACTACTTAAAGAACGCGGTGCGGCTCTCCGCGCTGATGCGCCTGCCAATCATCTATGTGATGACGCACGACTCCATCGGCGTGGGCGAGGACGGCCCCACGCATCAGCCCATCGAGCAGCTCGCGTGCATGCGCGCGACGCCCAATACCTACATGTGGCGCCCGGCGGATTCCAAGGAGACCGCAGCGGCGTATGAGTTCGCGCTTGGCGCTTCCGGCCCGTCCGTGATCGCGCTCACGCGCCAGACGCTGCCGCTCTACGCAGAGACAAGCCGCGAGGCGCTCAAGGGCGCTTACGTGCTCAAAGACTTCGGCGCTATCCCTGAGGTGATACTCATCGGCACGGGCAGCGAGGTGGAGCAGTGCATGGCCGCCGGCGCGAAGCTGGCTGAGGAAGGCATCGCCGCGCGCGTGGTTTCCATGCCCTGCATGGATTTATTCGAGGAGCAGAGCGAAGCGTACCGGCAAAGCGTGCTGCCGGACGGCATCACGGCCCGCGTCGCTGTGGAAGCGGGCGCATCGTTCGGCTGGCACAAGTACACGCTGCAAAAAGGCGAGATCGTGGCGCTGGATCATTTCGGCGCTTCCGCCCCGGCCAAAAAGCTGTTCGAGGCTTACGGCTTCACCGCGGATAACATCGCGGCCAAAGCCAAAGCGGCGCTCGCGAAATAAGCAACATAACGAAAGAGACTCCTTCTGGGGTCTCTTTTTTATTACACCTTTGCGTTTGCCGCTTCATAGTATAGATTAAAGCTATCCGTATGGAGATGATGACATTGAAAGAAGTGGTCAGCCTCGAATACCGCGTGAGCAAGGCATTCGAGGGTAAATATTTTATGGGGCATACGCCCGGCATGTCGCTGAATGGGCTAAACGCTTGGGCGGGGCTGGTCAACCCCAAAAACTCCGGCATCAGCCTGTTTATCAATACCTTTACCGTGTCGAACAATTCGGACACGGCTTTGCGCGCGGAGCTTTGGGTAAACGCCGCGCCGGGGCGCGCGCTTGCTTCACCCTTTGTATCGCCGAGCAACACTGCAATCATGCCGCCTCCGGTGCCCAAAGCGCAGCTGATTTACCAGCCCGCCGCACAGGGTATGCCCGCGGGCGGATCGAGCCTTTTCTCGCGCGTGGCTCACGCGCAGGATACCGTGGTGGGCAACTACTACGGCAAGATCGTGATCCCTTCGGGCGGGTCGTTGTTCGTGCTGCTTTACGCGCCTCCAACGGAGGCCGCAGCAGAGGTCGCGTTCGGCTGGTGGGAAGAGCGCGGAACCGGAGCGCGCTGAGAGGTTTTAACCTGGCATATCGGGATGCGCCGGAGCGATACCATCCGGCGCGTTTTAGTTTGCGGAAAGCGCAGCACGGTACTTCTCCACGCTGCGGAAGATAAGCGCCAGCGGAAAAGTAACAAGCGGTGTTGTTGCTCAAAATATTACTATTGGGATCGTATCCGAGAACCGGCCGTGTGCTTTGTAAACAGGCAAAGAATTGATGAACCTGTTCAACGCGCCATTTCAATAATAGTAATGTCTAATCCATCTTAAACAGGCGTTTTTTTACTTATTCATGTCTATTAATTTACTCTAATTGCAGATTGTTTTAGTGGATCTATGAGAATATGAGGTGCTGGCTAAAGAACCATGTAATCTTATTCGATAAAACAAACAGGATAATTAGTTTTTATGGCTATTAGGTTAAATCAGCAAAGCGCAATGGGGCTGACTGCGTTACTGCA
>CAYNFL010000085.1:0-7672 GCA_964396465.1 uncultured Christensenellaceae bacterium | reverse complement strand
TTGCGCACGCGCTGGCCAAGGTATTCGGCTGTGCGATCGAGGACATATTTATATTTGAGGACGGTGAGGACGATGAAAAAAAATAATCTTAGGAAGATATACCTGATCTATATCATCGCGATCGGCGAACTCGTGCTTGCCGCGACGATGCTGGCCTCGGGGTATATTCCGGTTGAAAGCTGGCGGCTTGCACTGCGCATACTCTTTTGTGCAGGATTCGTGCTGATGCCGGTTTTCTTATGGCTCATGTACCGTTGGCTTAAAAAGGACAACGCAGCCGCAAGCGACGAGCTGGAGCAGATGATACTGATCAAGGCGCTGGCGGCGGGCGGGCTGGTTTCTGTGACGCTCGTACCCTTCCTGCTTGTGCTGGTCAGCTTGTTTTCCGACTGGGCGTCGCTGATCGTATTCGTTTATACAGCATTGGTTTGGGGTACGGTAAAGATTTCGACATTTGTGCTGTATAAAAAGTATTGAGGAGGGGATTAAATTGACAGTCATTGAAACAAAGGGTTTGACCAAGTTCTACGGAAAAAACCGCGGCATCGACGATGTGAGCATCTCTGTTAACGAGGGGGAGATATACGGCTTTATCGGCCCGAACGGCGCGGGGAAGTCCACGACGATCAGAACGCTGCTCAACTTCACTTACCCCACAAAGGGCAGCGCCAAGGTGCTGGGGTTGGATTGTACCGCGCAGTCGCATCGCATCAAAACGCAGACGGGATATGTGCCGAGCGAAATACGCTACTACGAGGATCTGACGGTAAAGGAGCTTTTAGAGTACGCCGCGCGCTTTCACAAGGGCGGTGCGGATACGCAGCAGTGGATCGAACGTTTCGAGTTGGAGGCAAAAAAGAAGATCGGGCAGCTTTCCTCCGGCAATAAAAAGAAGACAGCGCTCGCGGTGGCACTGCAAAGCCGCCCGAAGCTGCTGATACTTGACGAGCCCACGAACGGCCTCGATCCGCTGATGCGCCAGACGCTTTTTACCGCGCTGCGCGAGCAGCAGGCCAAAGGCTGCACGGTGTTTCTCTCGAGCCACAACCTTGATGAGGTGCAAAATCTGTGCGACCGCGTGGCGATCATCCGTGACGGCAAGATCGCGGACGTGCGCGCGATACGCGATATGGCCGCGGAGCAGGGCAAGAAAGTGACGATGCACGGCTTAAAGCTGCCGGAAAAACTGAATGTCCCGGCGGCCATCGTATCAAGGAGCGCGGATAGCATGGTGTTTACGTGGAAGTCGGGCAACATGCGCGCGCTGCTTTCGCTGCTGGTCGATATGGACGTCAAGGATTTCCTCGTCGAAGATGAGAAGCTCTCAGACATGTTCATGTCCTATTACAACTGAGGAGGTGCGGAGTATGAACCAGTTTAAAATGGATTTCAGGCGTAATTTAAAGTCGCTGCTGATTTGGTCGGGCGTGACGGCGATTCTTACTGCACTGATCATGGCGCTGTACCCCAGCATGATGCAGTCGGATATGCTGGCGCTGATGAACGCCAAGCTGGCCGCGCTGCCGCAGGAGATGGTGGCCGCGCTGCATATGGAGGGGCAGGACATCCGCGAGCTGCCGCAGTACTTTGCTTATATGTTCCAGTTTATCGCGATGGTGTCATGCATCTACGGCGCGACGCTGGGCTTCACAGCGCTTTCCCGGGAGGAAAACGAAGGCACGATTGAGTTTCTTTACGCGCAGCCGTGCAGGCGCGCACAGATCGTTTCGGCGAAGCTTGCTTCGACGTGCGTTTCTTACCTTGTGTTTTTTGCCGCGATCGGTTTCGCGTCGGTGCTCGCGTGCGTCGGCGTCAAGCCGGAAGAGCTGTCGCTGATCGATCTCGTCACGCCCGTCAAGACGGTGCTGCTGGGTACGATGATCGCAGGATTCGCCTATCTGTTTTTGGGGTTTGCGATATCGGTGTTTTTAAAGAAAGCGAAGCACGCGGCCTCCATGGCGGTCGGGCTGTTCTTTCTGCTCTATATCCTCGGCAGCATACCCGCGATGGCGGGCGTGCTGGACTTTTTAAAGTGGATATCGCCGATCAACTACTTCATCCCCAATGAGGTCGTCGTAGGCGGCGTAAAAGCGCTGAATGCGCTGATCTGCTTTGGCATCATGGCGGTCTGCGCCGGGGTCACGTACGCGGCGTATCAGAAGAAGGATTTTGCGGTATAAGTTTTATCAGAGATGCGGGATGCTGTACTCAAGGCAGAGTGCGGCATCTTTTTTATTAAAGGAAAGAAAGAATACGTTTAGTACGCATATTACCAGTTGATAAATAATTGTTATGATCGTATCGATAACTCAAATATGAGGTTTTATCATTATCCGAAATAATCAGTTTATTAATGGGGGTAAAACGTGAAAGTAAAGGTATTGTGTTTACTGATGGCGGTGGTCATGCTGCTGTTCTCAGCCTGCGCGCCTGCGGCTGTAACCGACAGCCGGGAATCCGAAGAGCAGGAAGATGAGTCGAAGCAGGCGGAGGTTACGGAACAAGCCGAAGAGGCCAACGACACATGGTCTGTGTTTTTGTATCTGTGCGGAACCGATCTTGAGTCTGAAAGCGGCGCCGCAACGGAGAACCTTGCGGAAATCATGCAGGTCAGCCAGTCCGACAAAGTGAATTTCATCATAGAGACGGGCGGCACGGCAAAATGGCAGACGGAAGGTATCAGCTCAGAGGCGCTTCAACGCTGGCAGCTTGGAGCTGACGGACTGTCGCTGGTGGACGAGCAGCCGCTCGCCAGCATGGGCGACGCGCAAACGCTGGGCGATTATCTGTCCTGGGGCGTACAAAGCTATCCGGCGGATAAATACATGGTGCTGTTTTGGGATCATGGCAGCAGTTCTGCCAACGGCGCGGTGTTCGACGAGCTTTTCAATTACGACAGCCTGTCGCTGACCGAACTGTCGGAGGGGCTTGCCGCGGCGGGCGCACCGTTTGAAATCATCGGGTTTGATACGTGCCTGATGGCCTCGCTCGAAACCGCGGCTGCGGTATCGCCTTATGGCAGCTATATGGTGGCTTCCGAAGAGACTGAGCCGAGTGGCGGCTGGGACTACGGCTTGTGGCTGCAATACCTGTGCGATCATCCGGAAAAGAACGGCCTGGAGGTAGGCCAAATCATTTGCGACAGCTACATGGCCAAGTGCGAAGCATATGGCGAAGGCGCGATGGCCACACTGTCCGTAACCGACCTTTCCGCCGTAGCGGATCTGGCCGATAAGTTTGACGCGGTCGCAGCGGAAATGACAGGCGTCACAGAGGATATTACGACCTATCAGACATTTATCAAGGGTATACAGCGCGCGGAAAGCTACGGCGGGAACAATGATGATGAGGGCTACACCAACATGGTGGATTTAGGAGACCTCGTCATCAACACCGAAAGCGTGCTCAGCGACACCGCGGACGCGCTGCTGGATTCACTGTTCAATACGGTCAAATACAGCGTGAGAGGCGAAAGTCGTTCGGAAGCCAACGGGCTCTCGGTTTACTTCCCGCTTGCAATTGATGAAAACGAGCTTACGATATACGCAGATACTGCCGCTACGAGCGACGATTATCTGAGGTTTATGGAAACCATTACGGAGTGGAAAGCGCCCGAAGCCACTGTGGAAACCGCGCCCGAGATGACGGATTCCGTTCAGCAGGACGATTACAGCGTACAGGTATCAACCTACATCACTGACGAAGGCTACTATGCGCTTAAGGTGGACAGCGGCTTGGAAGCCGTTGCGTCCGTTAATTTCAGTATTTACTATATGGATTACGACTACAATGAATACATGCTGCTTGGTATCGACAACGATATTACGGAGGACTGGGAAAGCGGCCGCTTTGAAGACAATTTCCGCGGTGTCTGGCCGATGATCAATGGGTGCTATTGCGCGCCCACGCTGCTGGCCGAAACGGATGACTATAACCTTTATACGATACCGATTCTGCTCAACGGCGAAGAAACGAATCTGCGCGCCGCGTATATCTGGGATACGGAGGAAGACGGCCATTTCGAAATCTATGGCGCATGGAACGGCATCGATACGGATACCGGCATGAGCGCAAGGGATATCATACAGCTTGAGGACGGCGACGAAGTTACGCTGCTCTTAGACGGAACCAACTGGGATACGGGTGATACCACGACGTATGAGATGGACAGTTTCGTGGTCAGCGGAAAACCCGTCATGGAAGAAAGCGAACTGATCGACGGAGACTATCTGTACCAGTATATTGTCACAGACGTGTTCGGGCGCGTCACATATTCCATAGAGGCCATTATGGAATATAAAGAGGGCGATATCACCGTATACGAAGCCGAATAGCCGCGGTATAGACAACACATAAAACGCGGGCTGCAGAGACGATTTCCGACCCGCGTTTTTATTCGAGGGTGATTCTGCTATGAATCCGACCGCGCATAAACCTGCACCGCTGCGGCAAAATAATCTCATCATACGAGGAGGAAACGATTATGGTAAAACGCGGCAGCAGGCCCAACCCCGACGACCGCAGCGACAACGTCGAGCGGTTGCAAAAGAGCATCGATACGACGATACGCAACATGGAGGCGGCGGACGAAATGATCGCCAAAACATCCGACGACAAAATGAAGCATGAACTCAAAGAAAAGAACAAGCGCAGAAGGCAATCGCTCGATGGCTTCCGCAACGAGATTCGTGACGAGGCGCATGCGAGGGAAGGGAAGAAAGAGTAACAAAAAAAGAGCCTGCGGCGGGCTCTTTTTTCATACCTCAATAGAATATGTCGCCGCCGAACTGGCGGCCATTGTCAAAGGCGTATACCGTATCAGCGGGAATCTCGTCCGAAAGGCAGTAGAAATCAAGCGTCATTTTAACGGTAACCTGCTTTTCTGAGGCGATATCCACGGTGATGTTCTGGGTTCCATCCGTTGCGGCCGTATCCGTACCGGTGGTTTCGACCGTGTCCGCGGTTTCATCCGTACCCGCATCGGCGGGCGTATCTGAATTCGTATCTTCGTCCGTATCTGCCGCCGTGTCTGTGTTCAGCAGGGTCCGCTCCCCTCCGGTGTCTATTTCCAGCGCCGAGATTCGCAGCAGATAAGGGGCCTTCTCTAAAGCGCTGAGCAACCCTTTTAATCCATCGTAATTCGTTATCATCGTGATGGCAATCTCATACCGCTCGATCGCGCCGGTCTGGTCGGTCCTGCTGAACGCGATCACGTTTTTCAGTCCGTAATCATTTACCGTTTTGCTCAAGTACTCAAGTACGGGCGGCTGGTCGAATTGATGCGCGGCGTTCTCGCCGTAGGACTTGAGCTGCGCGTTAATTTCATCAATATCCTGCTGGAACTGCGTCGCCTTGCTTTTTTGCTGGTTGTTGGCGAAAACCTGCAGTTCCTTGGTTTCGATTTCGGCATTCAGTTCCTTGATATCATCCGTACAGGGCTTTAAATACAGCAGGTAATACGCGCCGAACAGCGCGAGCAGCGCGACGATGATGAGCAGCGTTCTTTCGCGTTTGGATATGCTCATGGCGTGACCTCCCCATTGGTTTCAGAATCTTGCGCAGCGGTTGTCCCTTCTGCGGTTGCGGGGTCTTGCGCGGCGGCTGTCTCTTCGGTTTCCTCAGGAAGCACCGAGGAACTGTTGAGCGTGACGGGAAGCGTCATCTCCAACGAAAACTTAACGGTTTTATCTACCGTCAATGCGCTGCTTAACAAAAAGACTTCTCTGAACTTGGCGGTTTCACGAAGGTGCAAACAAAATATCGCAATGTCCTCGTCGTTTTCCGCGATACCCTCAATCGTGATCATTTCATCAGCAGCGGCAAATCTGGTGACATTGGCCGTGACGGGAAGCGAAGATTCCACCGCCTTGAGGTATTCGCTCATGTCCGACTTTGTGCTGTCGATGGCGGTAAGCGCCTCCAATTGCTTGCAGCGCTCTGTATGCTCCTCCGTCAATACGGCGATATCCGCCTCCGTTCCGGAGGCGCTTAAAAGATCGCTTTCGAGGCTGGCTGCGGTCAGCTTTGCGGCTGTAAGCGCGCTGCCCGGCAGCATAAACCCGGCGACCGCGGCGCCCGCAAACAGAAAAACGGCAAGCAGAATAAGGCCGAGCTTTTGCCCAGAGTATTGTTTGGCTTTTCGCTTTTGCAGCAGGTTGATATCGGTTTTCATCGCTGATCCTCCCTGAACGTAGCGGCATAGGCGTTGAGCATGAATGAAAAGCCTTTTGGATCCATATTATCCGGCATGGCAATCAGGTCGCTGGCAGGATGGACGGACACCTTCAAATGCTTCTCGATATAATCGGCGAGCCCGGGCAGCAGCGCGCCGCCGCCCGTGATATAGATCGCGCCGATGCTCTTTTTAGTACGGTTCTTGAAATAATCGAATACGCGCGTGATTTCGAAAAGCTGCGAATCGACTTCGTATGTGACCGCCGCGCTTAAGTCTACGTTTTTGTGCGTACCGCTTAAAAAATCGTTCTCGCGCTTCATGGTTTCGGCGGTGATGATGTCCTTGCCCGAGGTCTGCGAGATCGCTTCGGATATATTCTGACCTGCGCGCTTGATCACGTTGCTCACAAAAAACCGTCCGTTGTAATATAAGTGCACGCGCGTATGCATCGTGCCAAAGTCGATGATACAGATACCGTCCTCGGAATTGAATTGCCCGCTTGACCCAAACTTGAAGCGCAGCAGCTTTTCGAGCGCGTTTTCGCACGTATCGATGATGCGGACGTTAAGCCCCGCGCTGCGCAGCACCTTTTTATAACCGCCGATGATGCGCCGGTGCGCGGTGGTGACGAGCACGTGGTACATATCCACGCCGTCCTCCTGCGTGACGCCCGCGATCTTGTAATCGACGTAATACTTCTCCGGATCGACGGGCAGGTAGCCCGACATCTCGTTGATAATGTTCTGATACAGATCCTCCTCGGGCAGCTCGGGCAGCGTAAAGTGCCGGATGATGATGTCGTTGCCGCTGAGCGCGAGGTTGCATTTGCCGCCCGAAAGCCGTGCCGTGCGGCGCGCGGTTTTCAGCGAGTGCACCAACGCGTCCTCGGAGAGTATATTGACGTCCTCCACGCAGCCTTCGGGCATCTTGTGCACGACAAAGCGCAGTATCCTGCCGTCCGGCGCCGTCTGCACCATTTTGAGGTTGGAATGGCCGATATCGATCGATATCGCCGCCGTCTGCTTGATCATTGGAATTCTCCTTATGGTTGTCTGCCTTCCGGCTTAATGTTTTCATACTTAAATACGTATTCGTTGAGCTCCGGTTCCGCGTCTGAATCGGAAAAGAAGAACTTGTTCTTTGGGTCTTGTATAATGCTGTTATACGCCGTTGAGGTATAATATGTTAGGTTCAACCACGCTTTTTGATTAACGCTTCTTTTCGCTATAATCGCGCCTGTGAGCGATGTACCGCCTGTGATATCGATATCGCCGCCGGAAAACAGCACTACGTTCTGGTAGTTTCCTTGATCCAATACGATTTTTGTTTTTGAATAGATGATACAATTGCCCTCGTCGCCGTTGACGATATTGATTTGTCCGTCGGCGAAGAAACTACCGTTTAAACCGCCGCTCAAGTTGAGGTTGCCTCCGCTGATCACCGTGCCAATAAAGGTGTTGCCAATGGTGGCGTTTCCGTCACAGTATACGGTACCGT
>CAYNFL010000084.1:0-7701 GCA_964396465.1 uncultured Christensenellaceae bacterium | reverse complement strand
TGATCGAGCTGCAGGACGAGCTGCAATCGCTCTACACGGGCGGCACGGTGCAGCACCTGTACTTGGGCGAGCGCATCGAGGATATCGAAACGGCCAAGAAGCTCATACAGAAGATATTCTCACGCTACCGCATGCCGTACATATCGATCACGCCCACGTTCAGCGTTTGCGATACGCATGGATACCTTCCGGGAGAGCAGTTTACCTGCCCCGAGTGCGGCGCGAAGACAGAGGTATGGAGCCGCGTAGTGGGGTATCTGCGACCCGTGCAGAATTATAACGAGGGCAAAAAGGAAGAGTACCGCGAAAGGGTCAAGTTTATCGTACCCGAGGCGATGTAGTTAATGCAAATTGCAGGTCTGGTCAAAAATTCCTTCGTGGATTATCCGGGCCATATCGCTGCCGTCATATTCGTGCCGGGCTGTAATATGGATTGCTGGTACTGTCATAACCGCGCGCTCTGGGAGCAAGGCGAGCTGCTCGATACCGGGGAGGTTATGGATTTTCTCTCAAAGCATAAGGGCTTTTTAGACGGGGTGGTGGTGTCGGGCGGAGAGCCTTGCCTGCAAAGCGATTTAAGGCCTTTCGTCCGGCGCATCAAGGAGCTCGGGTATCCGGTCAAACTCGACACCAACGGCCTTTTGCCTGAAACCTTAAAGGAGATGCTTCCCGAAGTCGATTATATTGCGCTTGATTTAAAGGCGCCGCCGGGGGAAATCCACCGAGTGGTGTCTTTTGCTTTGGACGACGCGCCGATCTGGCGCAGCGCGGATTTGATTATGCAAAGCGGTATCGACTACGAGTTCCGTACGACGTTTATGCCGAAGCTAACCGAAGCCGACATCGCGGCGATCGCGCAGCGCATTACCGGCGCGAAGCGCTATGTGCTGCAGCAGTACCGCAAAGTGGAGGGGAGGATCTGCCCGGAGCCGCAGAGCGCCGCCGAAATTAAAAAAGCGGCCGAAGCCGCGAGACACTATGTGCGGGAAGTGAGTGTGCGCGGGCTTTAATCCAACGGTATGTGGATATCGATACCCAGCCCGCCGTCGTCTTCGCTGGAGGAGGGCGATTCGCTGGCCTGTGCGCCGAAGCTTTCCTTAAGCTCGTCCACCTTGTCGAGCGCTTTGTCCACGATCGCGAAATGCCAAACGCCGTACGCCGCGCCTGCGAGTATGATTGCCAGCGCAACAAGCGCGATGAACTTTACAAAGCCGGGAATCAGCCTCCAGATGATGCCAAAGCCGATCAAAAACAGCACAACAGCGCCCAAAATGATTACCCATCCGGGCAGCGCCATCGCGCTCGCCGCAATTTGGGCCGTATCGACCGGCGCACACGCCGCAAGCATTTCAATTGCAAACAGTACGATCAGCAGCACCAGCAGGAATTTCTTCATGGCTGTATTATAATGGTTCTGCCCAAAAACGTAAAGAGCAAAAATCGTTTGGCATCAAGCGCAGCGTTTACGCGCGCAGAAGGTGGAGGAAAGAAATGAACCGAATTAACCTGATTTGCCTCGGCGTACGCGATTTGAAGAGATCCCGTATGTTTTATCGGAACGGCCTTGGCTTCTTGACATCAAGCACAGAGGAGGAGCCCAATATCGTCTTTTTCGACAATGGCGGAACGAAGCTGGAGCTGTATCCGCTGGACGGCTTGGCAAAAGATATCAGCGAGGCCAGCCCGCCGGAAATCGGCAGGGGTTTTAGCGGAATCACGCTGGCTTATAACGCAAAATCGAGGGCGGAGGTGGACGAGGTTTTCGCTAGGATCGAAAGCATAGGCGGTGTCATCGCAAAGCTGCCTCAGGATGTATCTTGGGGCGGGTACAGCGGGTATTTCCAGGATCCGGACGGCTACTACTGGGAGGTGGCTTATGCCGATTTCTGGAAGTTCGACAATAATGATATGCTGGTGATTGAGTAATAAGCTTTATGCGCGTCGATTCAAGTTCGACAAAACCGCACGTACGGTCAAGTTTTTTCTTCTGTGTCGCGTTATTATTTTCTCGGAGGACGGTTGATGGAGCATTGGCAGAAGGTGATGGCGGCGCAGCACATGCAGGACTACATCGAGGAAAATATATGCGAGCCGATCACGATGAACGAACTCGCGCGCAAATCGGGGTATTCGCAGTGGCATGCCGCGCGGATTTTCAAGGAGATGACGGGCGAGACGCCTTTCGACTACATCCGCGCGCGGCGGCTTACCAAAGCGGCGGAACGCCTTCATGACGGCGCGAAGGTGATCGACGTGGCGTTCGATTTCGTATTCGGTTCGCACGAGGGATTTACGCGCGCGTTCTCAAAACAGTTTGGCATTGCGCCCAAGGCGTATGCGCAAAGGCGTACGCCGCTGCCGCTATTTCTGCCCGCAAGCGCCAGAGACTATTACCTCACAAAACAAAGAGGAGAGAAAACGATGGAGAACGTAAGCACGGTGTTTGTGCAGGTTGCGGAGCGCCCCGAGAGGAAGCTCATATTAAAGCGCGGTGTTAAAGCGGCGCATTACTTTGAGTATTGCGAGGAAGTGGGTTGCGAGGTCTGGGAGGTGCTGTCGGGCATCCGAGGCGCGCTGTATGAACCCATCGGCATGTGGTTTCCGCAAAGCATGGTGAAGCCCGGCACGTCAATATACGCGCAGGGCGTAGAGGTTCCGATGGACTTTGCGGGGGAAGTGCCTAAAGGATACGAGGTTATTTCGTTGCCCGCCTGCAAGATGATGGTGTTTCAGGGGGCGCCGTATAAAGACGAGCAATTTGAGGACGCGATCGGCGATTTGTGGGAAGTGATGAAGCGCTACGACCCGAAGCTGTATGGTTTTGAATGGGCGGACGAGGACGGCCCGCGCTTTCAGCTTGCGCCGATGGGATACCGCGGCTACATCGAGGCGCGGCCTGTACGGCAGATTAAGCAGCCGTAAACACAAACAGGCGGGGGAATACCCTTGCCGCAAGGCCGCTGACAAACTTCGTTTGCCAGCGGTTTTTATGTGTAATACCCGTCTTTATTATTGCCTTTCTCGGGGCATTGGTCTGCCACTGGCAGGCCAATTCATCAAAAGGCATGTTTCCGTACAAAGTCCGCTAGGGCAATGTTAATATAATTAAGCTTTAAGCTTTGTCAACAAGCTGACGGCGGGGGATGCCCCCCGCCGTTTTTATATCCATAAAAAGTTTTATTAAATCTTTATTTCATGCAACATGCGCCTTTAGCCTTGGCTTTCCCGAATGCGGCAAATATGACCGCCTTTCAGGCTGCCTGATAAGCAGTTGCTTACGCGTTGCCAAACCCGGCGCCGCATGGCGGCAGCGCATCGGAAGTTGCATCCGTCTCCGCCGCATTCGGTGCTTTTTTCTGTATCCCGGAGCCTTCCAACTGAAACCGCCCGACCATGTTTTTAAGGTATTCGGCCTGCGCGGAAAGCTCCTGAACGGATGCCGCCGTTTCTTGCGCGATCGCGGAGTTTGTTTGAACGACTGCCGAAAGCTGCTCGATTCCTTTGCCCACCTCGCCGATTCCAATCGTCTGGCTGCTCGACGCCGTTGCGATTTCACCGGAAAGATCAACGGTCTTTTCCACTTCGGTGACGATATCGAGAAGCGCTTTGGCGGTTTCGTTGGCAATGACGGTGCCCGCGTTGGTCTTCTTGATGGAGTTCTCGATTAATTCAGCCGTCTCTTTGGCCGCGTTCGCGCTCTTCGCGGCGAGGTTGCGCACCTCGTCCGCGACCACCGCAAATCCTTTGCCGTGTACGCCCGCCCTTGCGGCTTCCACTGCCGCGTTCAGCGAGAGTATGTTGGTCTGAAACGCGATATCGTCGATGACTTTGATGATTTTGGAGATGTTTGCGGAGGATATACTAATCTCCTGCATTGCGGATTGCAGCGTACACATCTTATCGTTGCCGCTGAGCGCATATTCCTTCGCCTTGAGCGATATGCCATTGGCTTTTTCCGCTCTGTCTGCGTTGCGAGCGGTTTCGCCCGCGATATCGGACAACGTCGCTGTAAGCTGTTCAAGCGCGCTTGCCTGTTCTGCCGCGCCTTGGGATAACGTCTGGCTGCCGCCCGAGAGTTGCTGTGTCCCTAGCGCGACTTCCCGTGCGGCGGCATCGATATCTTGCAGAACGCCTTTGAACGATTCGATGCTCTCGTTGATGGATTGTTTGAGCGCGTTGAAATCCCCTTTGAATTCCGTTTCGATGCTGGTATCCAGTATGCCTGCAGACACCTTTTCCATCACGGCGGTGATCTCAAAGATATACCCTTTCAAGGTTTCAATCGTACTGTTGAACGCATTTTTAACGATGGCGAAATCGCCTGCGAAGTCCCCTTCCACGCTGACGCTTAAATTGCCGCTGGAGAGTTCGCTGAGCGCCCGGGCCGATTCGACCATCGGCGTGACGGCGGCGTCAAGCGTGGCGTTGATACCCTCGACAATGGTGCGGTATACGCCTTCGTGCTTTTGCGCATCCGCGCGCACGGACAGTTCGCCTTGCACAGCGGCACTGATCAGCATGTCGGTATCCTGCGTCAGTTCCTTGGTTACGCCTACGATTGTATTGAACGCTTTCCGGATCTGTCCCACTTCATCCTTCGCCGAAGCGCCGGACATGTCCAGATCGACCTCCCCGTGCGCGAGCAGCTTGGCGTTTGCGGTGAGCTTCTTGATCGGCTTGCTGATGCTTCTTGCCATCAGAATGCCGATTGTTACGGACAACAGGAGTACCGAGCCCACGGCGATTAGCGTGATCAGAAACACGCGCTGTGTCGTATTGCTGTTCTGAACCGTGGCTGCGGATGCGCTGTTGGTAATTGTCAAAGACAAAGCGTCCAGCGAATTTTCCACCGCGCTCTCAGCTTTATACATATTTCCGTTAGCCAATTCCTCCCGAACGAACTCATAGTCATTCGAGCTAAGCTTGCTCAGCAGTCCGGTCATATACTCCTGATAGGCGGCATAGTCCGTTTTAAACACATTGAATGCTTCCACATTGCTGTCAGAAATCGTCAAGGAAATTCTATCCAGCAATGAGGCGACTTGTACAAAACCGGTTTTGATATTTAATGCATACATCGGGGTATTGCTCTCGTTATCATCGACCATTGCCTGCCGTATCTTTATCTGCTGTTCGCTAAAGCTCTTCGAAATGGATGCCAAGTTTTCGGTGGGAAGCAATGCATTGACGTGAAGTTCCTTGGCGGAGTCATTCAGGTCTCTTAAGCTAAAAACGGCGTACAACCCCATTGCCGTACCCATCAGCGCGATCACCAAGAACGCGGCAAGCAGTTTGGGCGCAATCCTGACATTGCCCAAAAAAGCGGTTTTGTTGGCTTTTCTTTCGGCACGATTTGGTTTTTGTGCGCCGGTTTCATCGGATAATTTGCTTTTATGAGTTTTTTTCATCGCACACCTCTGTGAAGTAATATTCGATATTACAGGATTGGTATACACACGCATAATTGGGGTGCATACAAGGACTCTACAATTGTGAAATCGTGATTTATTGAAAAAGACTTAGTGTTTTTCGGTAATAAACAAAATATTGAACATTTGCTCAAAGAATCAGGCTGGCGGCCTGTGTTTTACATGGCGGACATAGCGACGTAATTAAAACCATCCTACAGAAGCAGTTTTTGTTCTGGTTAATCCACTTTCTTCGGCAATAGAAGAAGGGGTGCCTGCAAATGAATTCACTTTTGCGCACCCCTAAAAAATATTGGAAGTCTTGTGTTTTCCGCTCATGAATGCGTAGCGGCCAACTGGCGATTCTTGAGTCGATTAATATTTTCCGAATCCTGTGCCACACTGTTGTATCATATTCGGTACTGTGCCCGTCTCCGCCGCTTCCGGTGCTTTTTCCTGTATCTCGGAGCCCTCCAACTGAAACCGCCCGACCATGTTTTTAAGGTATTCGGCCTGCGCGGAAAGCTCCTGAACGGATGCCGCCGTTTCTTGCGCGATCGCGGAGTTTGTTTGAACGACTGCCGAAAGCTGCTCGATTCCTTTGCCCACCTCGCCGATTCCAATCGTCTGGCTGCTCGACGCCGTTGCGATTTCACCGGAAAGATCAACGGTCTTTTCCACTTCGGTGACGATATCGAGAAGCGCTTTGGCGGTTTCGTTGGCAATGACGGTGCCCGCGTTGGTCTTCTTGATGGAGTTCTCGATTAATTCAGCCGTCTCTTTGGCCGCGTTCGCGCTCTTCGCGGCGAGGTTGCGCACCTCGTCCGCGACCACCGCAAATCCTTTGCCGTGTACGCCCGCCCTTGCGGCTTCCACTGCCGCGTTCAGCGAGAGTATGTTGGTCTGAAACGCGATATCGTCGATGACTTTGATGATTTTGGAGATGTTTGCGGAGGATATACTAATCTCCTGCATTGCGGATTGCAGCGTACACATCTTATCGTTGCCGCTGAGCGCATATTCCTTCGCCTTGAGCGATATGCCATTGGCTTTTTCCGCTCTGTCTGCGTTGCGAGCGGTTTCGCCCGCGATATCGGACAACGTCGCTGTAAGCTGTTCAAGCGCGCTTGCCTGTTCTGCCGCGCCTTGGGATAACGTCTGGCTGCCGCCCGAGAGTTGCTGTGTCCCTAGCGCGACTTCCCGTGCGGCGGCATCGATATCTTGCAGAACGCCTTTGAACGATTCGATGCTCTCGTTGATGGATTGTTTGAGCGCGTTGAAATCCCCTTTGAATTCCGTTTCGATGCTGGTATCCAGTATGCCTGCAGACACCTTTTCCATCACGGCGGTGATCTCAAAGATATACCCTTTCAAGGTTTCAATCGTACTGTTGAACGCATTTTTAACGATGGCGAAATCGCCTGCGAAGTCCCCTTCCACGCTGACGCTTAAATTGCCGCTGGAGAGTTCGCTGAGCGCCCGGGCCGATTCGACCATCGGCGTGACGGCGGCGTCAAGCGTGGCGTTGATACCCTCGACAATGGTGCGGTATACGCCTTCGTGCTTTTGCGCATCCGCGCGCACGGACAGTTCGCCTTGCACAGCGGCACTGATCAGCATGTCGGTATCCTGCGTCAGTTCCTTGGTTACGCCTACGATTGTATTGAACGCTTTCCGGATCTGTCCCACTTCATCCTTCGCCGAAGCGCCGGACATGTCCAGATCGACCTCCCCGTGCGCGAGCAGCTTGGCGTTTGCGGTGAGCTTCTTGATCGGCTTGCTGATGCTTCTTGCCATCAGAATGCCGATTGTTACGGACAACAGGAGTACCGAGCCCACGGCGATTAGCGTGATCAGAAACACGCGCTGTGTCGTATTGCTGTTCTGAACCGTGGCTGCGGATGCGCTGTTGGTAATTGTCAAAGACAAAGCGTCCAGCGAATTTTCCACCGGTTCTTCGAGTTTGCGCAGATTCCCGCTGACCAATTCGTTACGGACAAACGCCGTATCTTCATCTTTCAGCTTTTCCATCAAACCGACCATATATTGCTGATAGGTTATATAATTCGTTTTAAAAGTATTGAATGCTTCCGCATCTTTTGCAGGAATCAGTGATTCGATTCTGTCCAGCAGCGACGTGACCCGTGTAAAGCTGCTGTCGATATCCAATACATACATCTGGCTGGTGTATTCGTTGTCGCTGATGACTGCCTGCCGTATTTTTACCTGCTGCTCTCCAAAGTACTTTGTAATGGATGCGAGGCTTTCCGTTGGCATTAATACATTAACATGG
>CAYNFL010000083.1:0-7866 GCA_964396465.1 uncultured Christensenellaceae bacterium | reverse complement strand
GTGGGCATCTATATCGGCGGCGGCTATATGATCGACGCCTCCTCGTCCAAGGGCAGGGTCGTCAAGCGCCCAATCTTCTCCAACGCGCTGTTCTATTGCGGTCGGCGCCCGTGGTAATGAATCAAAGATAATAAAGGCCCCCGCGGGGGCCTATCAGGCCGCTGACAAACTTCGTTTGTCAGCGATTTTTATGTGCATCACCCGACTTTATTATTGCCTTTCTCAGGGGCGGCCCTTTCAAAAGGCATGTTTCCAAGCGGAGTCCACAAGAGTGATATCGATATAACTAAGCTTGAGGCTTTGTCAGCAAGCTGAGACCCGGACATGGCCGGAGCTTTCTCAGTTTAAATGACTTTCAATGGTATTGTCTTAACAGTTGCCCCAAAACACCCAATTGACACCGCTATAATACGAAAGCGCCTTTAATCCTAATACCGCGTCAGGTATTCGTTGATCTCCCATGGGTGCACCGCGAGGCGGTACGCGTCCCATTCCTTGCGCTTGAACTCGTAATACACGTCGAATATGTGCTTGCCGAGCGTCTCTTTCACCAGCGGGTCGGCCTTGTAAAGCTGCAGCGCGTCGTAAAGGCTGCCCGGCAGGCTCGTGACGCCGTGCTCCTTCATCTCGGCTTCGGTCATTTTGAATATGTTGCGGTTGACTGCGGGCGGCGGCATGAGGCCGCGCTTGATGCCGTCGAGGCCGGCGCCCAGCTGCAGCGCGATCGAAAGGTACGGGTTGCAGGCCGGGTCGGGGCAGCGCACCTCGATGCGCGTGCCTGCGCCTCTCGAAGCCGGTATGCGGATCAGCGGGCTGCGGTTCTTGCACGACCACGCCACATAGCAGGGCGCTTCATATCCAGGAACGAGCCGCTTGTACGAATTGACCGTCGGGTTTGAAACCGCGACGATGGATTTGATGTGCTCCATTACGCCCGCGATGTAGTTGTACGCGATCTTGGAAAGCTGCAATTCGCCGTCCTTGTCGAAAAACGCGTTGCCGTTTGCGGTCGAAAGCGACTGGTTCGTATGCATGCCGCTGCCGTTGATGCCGAATATCGGCTTGGGCATGAACGTGGCGTACAGCCCGTGACGTTGCGCAATGCTCTTGATTACGATCTTGAACGTCATGATGTTGTCGGCGGTTTTCAGCGCGTCGGCGTATTTGAAGTCGATCTCGTGCTGGCCTTCGGCCACCTCGTGGTGCGAGGTCTCGATCTCAAAGCTCATTTCCTCCAGCGCAAGGCACATGTCGCGGCGCGCGTCCTCGCCCTTGTCGACGGGCGCGAGGTCGAAATAGCTGCCCTCGTCCTGCGTGATCGTGGTGGGTTTGCCTTCCGAGTCGGTCTGGAAAAGGAAGAACTCGAGCTCCGGGCCGACATTCATCGTATAGCCCATCTTCTCTGCGCCCGCAAGCGCCTTTTTAAGCACGTTTCTCGGGCAGCCGTCGTACGGCTCGCCTTCAGTGGTATATACGTCGCAGATCAGCCGCGCGGCCTTGCCTTGCTGCGGCCTCCACGGAAAAATCTCGAATGTGTCGGTATCGGGCATCAGCAGCATGTCGCTTTCCTCGATGCGTACAAAGCCGTCAATCGACGAACCGTCGAACATACAGCCCTCTTCCAGCACCTTGGGCAGTTGCTTCGAGGTGATGGCTACATTTTTCAGTATACCGAAAACATCGGTGAATTGGAGACGGATGAACCTGACGTCGTTCTCCTCAACCAATTTTAACACATCTTTGTTTGTGAATCTGTTTGCCATTTTTGGATACTCCTTTTTCGATATATATTACTGCCCGATATTACTGCCCGGCAGTTTTGAATTCTACAAGCAATTCATTCTTCGCGTACCGCGTTTTTGCTGTTTGTAATAAAAAAACAGGACGGTACCGCGCTGCCGCTAGCCGCCCTTCATCTTTGCGATGTATGGAGTAGCGAAAAACACCAACAAAGGGCAAAGCCCCTCAATTGACGCCTTTGTCACTTGATCTGTACGCAATACACTACCATACCGGAAACCGATTTGCAAGAAGCAAGCCAAAAAAGTTCATATTTATACCGCGCTTTCATCCGTGCAATCAAGCGGTCGGTTATGATATAATAACGCAATGTGGGGTGGAATATTCAAACGGAGACGGTTTCATGAACGTGAATATTCGCAATCGGTTCATCATTTTTACAGTCATTACGCTGCTGATGTTCGGCGTGCTTTTTGTGCAGCTTTTCCGCCTGACAATTGTTAAGGGCGAAAAATACGCGGCCGAAGCGGACAAGCTGTATAAGCGCGAAATCACGGTATCGGGCGCGCGCGGCAGCATACTCGACCAGAGCGGCTTGCCGCTCGCCTATGACCAAAAGTCATTCAACGTGCAATTCTACCGCGACCCGAACAAGAATACCGAAGCCGACCGCGCGTACTATACGGGGATCATCATCGACACCATCGGCATCATTGAAGGCAATAACGAGCAGACGGTGGATACCTTCGCGATCAAATTCAACGCCGAAACCGGGGAGTTCTACTTCGATTTCGGCATCACCAACGAGAAAGCAATCGCCGACAGGGAAGCGAACTGGCGCAAGAACATGTATGTGGACAAAACGCTTTCGCCCGAACAAATCTATCTGTTTTTGCGCGATAAGTACCAGATTCCTGAGGAGATGGATTTTACAGAGGCCAGTAAAATTCTTTCGATATGGCAGGACGTGCAGATGAATTCATGGGTGGCGTACGAACCGGTGGATGTCGCTTACAACGTGAGCATACAGACCGTGGCGGAGATCGAAACGCACAGCGCGCAGCTTGAGGGTATGAGCATCGCAGAAAGCACGGTGCGCATATACCCGCGCGGCAGTGTGGCGGCGCACGTGATCGGCTACGAGGGCCGCATTACGGAAGATATTCTTGTAAGATATACCAAAGCTGCCGATGAAGAGGTGGCCGGCCGCATATCTGCCCGCATGGCGGACGATATTTTAAAAAGCTATGACACACTAAAGGAGGCAAGCACCGGAAGCCTGACCGATTTCAGATTTTCCGAGGATGAGATCGCGGGCGTGGGCAGCCTGCTGGATCTCGGGTACAAAGTGGATGACCTCATCGGCGTGGAGGGTATTGAAAAATCGATGGAGGCATACCTTACGGGCAATACGATTGACCGTCAGGGCAAGGAAGTTGTCGAGGTGGACAACATGGCCGTTGTGCAGAACGTGGTTTCCAGCACAGAGCCCGCGCAGGGCGATAACGTGATGCTCACGCTCGATATGGGGCTGCAGCTTATCGCCGAGAAAGCGCTTGCCGACGAAATACCGGAGATCTATGACGCACAGGTGGCAAAGTTTATTGAAAATAAGGATACGGATCGCAATGATAAAAAAATAGGCGATTATACCGGGCTTAAGCTGGAGGAGCTTGACCTCGCGAGATCGGGCGCGGTGGTCGTACTGGACGTCAATACGGGCAATGTGCTTGCGATGGCGAACAACCCAAGTTATGATCTCAACCTGTTTACGGGCGGCATCGACGACGAGATCTATAAAGCGCTTCGGAAGGATAAAGCCGCGCCGCTGTTTAACAAGGCGACGCAGAGCCTCGCGATGCCCGGTTCCGTATTTAAAATGGTGACGGCGACCGCGGCTCTCATGGAGGGCAAAACGGACCTGAGCGAGAAGACCAGCTGCGATTACTGGTATACCGACGGGATCGACATAGAGGACGCGCCGCACTGCTGGGACAGATCCTACAGTTCTCGTCATCAGGACCAGACCGTCGTGCAGGGGCTCAAGAACAGCTGCAATTTCTACTTCTTCACACTCGCGGGGCGGCTTGGTATCGATAACCTCGACAAATGGGGCGATAAGTACGGCCTTACCACCGCCACCGGAATTGAGCTGCCCAACGAAGCGGTCGGCATCGTTGGCAATCAGGAGCTTCTGTACAACGCCGACCTGCCCATCGATAAGCAGAAAAACTCGCTGCCCATGCTCGTTTATAAGACGGGCGTGTTCTCCATGGTAAACCTGCTTAAAGGCTTTGCCGAAGAACGCGACGTTGAATATTCCGATGCGCTGATTGAACAGACGGCCGAAACCCTCGTGGAGCTGATGGGCATGGAATGGGACGAAAATTGGGAAGATGCCGAAGGGTATTCTCTGGGCGATCACATCCGCAGCATACTCTCGGATATGCTCAATATCCGAACCGCGGTTTCAAAGGGGAGAGGTTGGGATGTTCAGATTTCCAGCGTACTCATGCAGCTGCACTGGAGCAAGTTCATGACGGTCACGACGGGCATCGGGCAGGGCATCACCGAGGTGACGCCCATCGCGGTCGCGCGCTACGTCGCGGCAGTCGCCAACGGCGGTACGGTATATGAGGCGCACGTCGTGGACAAAGTGCTCGATCAGGAAGGCAACGTCGTATACGATCAGGAGCCGGTCGTATTCGATACATTGGGTGCGAATGAAGAGTACATCAAGGCAATTCAGGAAGGCATGAGCGATGTGGTCTCCGCTGAGGAAGGAGGAACAGCGGCCGGTTATTTTAAAAATTTTCCCGACGAATACCTGAAGCAGATCGCGGGAAAAACGGGCACCGCGCAGGTCTCGACGGTGGACTTGGAGAACAACAGCTGGTTCGTGTGTTTCGCGCCGTATTCCAAGGACGATCCCACCGTAAAGCCCGAGATCGCCGTCGTGGTGTACATACCGAACGGCCTCGCGGGCGGTTATGCGTCGTACGTCGCGCAGGATATACTGCAATACTGGTTTGACAGGCAGAAGATCGTCGCGGAGCAGACCATACCCGCTATCGATACTTTAATGGTACCCGAAGCCGAAACGACAACAAATTAAAGTATAAATTTCTAAGGTTGCAGGAAACCGGGCGCGCGATGTAGAATAGTTTTCCACGATTGCGTTTTGCGGGGGGTATTATGGGGATCACGATCAAGGGGAAGCCGGGCGGCGTATTTGAAATCGAAGTCGCACCGCTTTCCTCGTACAAGGAAATCAAGGACGCGCTGAAAGAGAAGCTCGACAAGAACAAGGACTTCTTTACGGGCGCGGACGCAAAGCTGCTCTTTTCCGGCAGGCCCATGACCAAGGCGCAAAAGCAGGATATCAAGCGCATGCTTCATATGGACTATGATGTGGACGACATCAGCTTTGAGGACGAGCGCGAAGCGCTGCCGCAGGAGTCGATGGAAACGACGCATGTGATGCGCGCCGAAAACGCAACCGCCGCCATCGAGAGCCGCGTGGATCTCATATCCAAGGAATATTTCCGTGCCAAGAGCATATTCATTTCGCACACGCTGCGCAGCGGGCAGCGCGTGGAATGCGAAGGCGATATCGTGGTGCTGGGCGACGTCAACGACGGCGCCGAGGTGATCGCGGGGGGCAGCATCGCGGTGATGGGCGTGCTGCGCGGCCTCGCGCACGCGGGCGCGACCGGGCGCAGCGATGTGGTTGTCGCGGCCAACGATTTGCGTCCCAAGCAATTGCGCATCAGCGGTAAAATCGCGATGTTCCCCGAGGGGCAGGTTGGCGGCGAGCCCGAGATCGCGGAATACAGCAAAGGCAGCATCGTCATCCGGCCCTTAAAGCCGTCGGCGGGACGAAGCCGCTGAGCAACAAAATATATTGGAGGGGTATATGCAAAACGTCATTGTGGTGACGTCCGGCAAGGGAGGCGTCGGGAAAACGACTACCGTTGCGAACCTGGGCGCCGGGCTTGCACAGCAGGGCAAAAAAGTGATTCTGATCGATACGGATATCGGTTTAAGGAACCTCGACGTGGTGTTGGGGCTGGAGAACCGCATCGTTTACGACCTGGTGGATGTGGTGGAGGGCACCTGCCGCTTAAAGCAGGCGCTCATCAAGGACAAGCGTTATGACGGATTATATCTGCTGCCCGCAGCGCAGACACGCGACAAAATGTCGGTTTCGCCGCAGCAGATGAAAAAGCTGGTCGCGGAGCTCGAAGCCGAGTTCGACTACGTGGTGATCGACTGCCCCGCGGGCATTGAGCAGGGGTTTAAAAACGCGATCGCGGGCGCGAAATCGGCCATCGTCGTGACGGTGCCGGAGGTTTCCGCTGTACGCGACGCCGACCGCATCATCGGCCTTTTGTCTGCGGCGGGCATTGACGATGTGCAGCTGCTCGTCAACCGGCTGCGCCCCGATATGGTTAAGCGCGGCGACATGCTCGCGCTCGACGATACGCTGGACATATTGGGTGTCGATCTGGTCGGCGTGGTGCCCGAGGATGAAAAAATCATCCGTTCCTCTAATATGGGCGAACCGATCGTACTGACCGATAAGGCCCCGGCGGGAAAGGCATACCGCAATATTACGCAACGCATATTGGGCGAGAACGTGCCGCTGATGGAACTTGATGATGACACCAGGTTTGGCTCAAAGCTGAAAAAGTTGTTTGGCGGAAAATAGGAGGGTGGATATGGCACGCACCAAAACGAGATCCAGCAGCGTTGCGAAGGAGCGCCTGAAGCTAGTGCTCATCCATGACCGCGCGGGCACATCGCCCTCCAGCAACGTAATGGAGATGCTGCGGCGCGACATCATCGGCGTAATCTCCAAGTACTTTGAAGTGGATGAAGCGGATTTTGACGTAGAAATACGCAATACGGGTGAAACGGGAGGCGCAAGCGCGACAAGGCTGACCGCCAATATACCGATACGCAGCGTGCGCAACTTAGGCCGCAACAAAGTTTAACCGCTTGGCCGGTATTTTTCGACGAGCTCATCAACCCAGGCGCGGTTTGGCCCCTCGACGATGGAAAACGGTTCGCTGCTGCCTGAGGAGCCTTCCTCAAACAGCAGTATTTTAACGCCCTCGCGCGTCTGCCCCCCCATTACTTGCAGGTAAAAGAGCGCGTAAGGAATATAACCGTCCTTGTATATGATCAGCGACACCTCCGCCCATGGCTTGGGCAGCACTTTGTCGTAGCGCGCGTCGCGCACTGCGGGAACGGCAATCGCCTCCGTATTGCCGTTTGCATCCGTCGCATAGGTTTCGCCTGTTTCGACGACGACGACCTGCGCGTTTGCGATGGGCGCTTCGCTGTAGCCCTCCACCACGTTTACGGAGAAGTACGCGGTATCCGACGCGGCGGAAAACGCGGCGACACTTTCGCCGTTTGAAAGCAGCAGCCCTGTGAGTATCGCACCGGCCAGCAGCGCAAAGGATACGCCGAGCGCAGCAAATAGCGTGCGCCGGTTTTTCAGCGGTTCCATCCAAATATCACCTCGACGAAATATATTCCGCACGGGGGAAAGAATAGTACCTGCCTGAAGCGGTTTATAAATTTATTAAATAAAACGGAGAAGACATGAAACTTACATTTGACTTCAATAACGTTTTTGACAGCATGGTAGGCGCACACGGCTTTTCAGCGCAGGAAATCGCGCAGGCGCAGCCAACGGTGCGCGCCGCGCGCAGCAGCGTTGCGGCAAAGCCGCCGGGCTTTCGAAAGCTGCCCGCCACAAGCGAAGCGGTATTGAAGGAAATTGAAACGGCCGCGCAGGATATCCGCAAACGCTGTGATACGTTTGTGGTGCTGGGTATCGGCGGAAGCGCGCTGGGCCCCATCGCGGTGCATCAGGCGCTGGATACTGGCAAAACCGACATGCGCCTGATCGTGGAGGATAACGTCGATCCGGAGCGCTTCGCGCGCACGCTGGAAGGCCTCGACCTTCAAAGGACCGTGTTCAACGCCGTCACCAAATCCGGCAAGACCTCCGAGACGATGGCGCAGATGATGGTTGTGGCGGAACGGCTTCAAAAAGCGGGGCTGCCGCTTAAAAGCCACATTATCGCGACGACCGACGAAAAAAACGGGAAC
>CAYNFL010000082.1:0-7869 GCA_964396465.1 uncultured Christensenellaceae bacterium | reverse complement strand
GAACAGCGGGTCGAGTATCGTGTTGAGTATCGCGCCGGACAGCACACATACCATCGAGTAAGTGGGGCTGCCGTCCGCGCGGATGATATGCCCGCCTCCGACGGTGAATATGATGAGCGGGTATCCCGCGGTGACGATACTGGTGTAGGTGAGCGCGTAGGGGAATACGTTGCCCGTCGCGCCAAAGGCGTAGAGCAGCGGTACGAGAAAGATATAAGCGGCGATAGCAAGCACGACGCCGCATACCGCGAGCAAAAACAAGCCCACGGCTGCCACACGCCCGGCTTCCTCCCGCCTTCCCGCGCCGAGACGCAGATTGAAATTGGACGCGGCTCCGATGCCGAGCAGCAGTGCAACCGCTGTGCAGATGATATTGAACGGGAAAGCCACGTTGGTGGCGCCGTTGCCGTAAATCCCCACGCCCTGCCCGATAAATATTTGGTCAACGATGTTATATGCGGCGTTCACCAAAAAGCCGATGATCGCTGGGATCGCGAATTTAAGTATTAATTTTCCTGTTTTCTCAGTTGCTAAAAGTTTTTCTCTGGCTTGTGCCGCCGCGTTTGTATTCATTTCTGCTCCTTGTCCATTTGATGCGAATCCCATTATACTCTTTCCTTCAGCAAATGAAAGTAACAGATTTATTAATACTTTTTTATTCATAACAGCCTTGAAACCGCGCTGCGGCCGTGCTATAATATAATAAAATATACGGCAGGAGATTTGAGCCGTACCAAGCTTTCTTGGTATGGCTTTTTTATTTGTAAAATTACGAAAAAAGGCGGAATCGTATGAAATACGATGTGGCAATTATCGGCGCGGGCGTTGTGGGGAGCCTCGTCGCACGGGCGCTGTCGATGACGGATCTAATGGTTTGCGTGATCGAGGCGGAAGCGGATGTGGCGGCGGGCGCCAGCAAAGCCAACAGCGGCATCGTGCACGCGGGTTACGACGCGGCGCCCGGAAGCTTAAAAGCGCGGCTGAATGTGAAAGGCGCGGCGATGATGCCGTTTCTCGCGGCGGACTTAGGCGTACCGTTTAAAAACAACGGTTCATTGGTCGCCGCCTTTGGCGAAGAAGACGAAAAGCAGCTTGAGGCGCTGCGCGAGCGCGGCGCCGCAAACGGCGTTGATACGCGCATCATATCGGGCGAAGAAGCGAGGGGTTTGGAAAGCGCGCTGAGCGGCGATATCACCGCGGCGCTGTTTGCGCCCTCGGCGGGTATCATATGCCCGTATACGCTTTGCATCGCCGCCGCGGAGAACGCGGCAGCCAACGGTACTGTGTTTCTGTTCAACAGCCGCGTGACCTCGGTAGGCCGCACGGATGGGGGGTTTATCATCGAAGCGGGGGAGAGCCGCATTGAAGCCCGCAGCATCGTGAATGCCGCGGGCATTCATGCGGGCGAGGTTTCCGCCATGGCGGGTGGCGAGGCAATCGCGATTCATCCGCGCAAAGGGGAATATATCGTATTCGATAAAAGCATGGCCGCGCGCACGCAGCGCGTCATATTCGGCGAGCCCTCGGAAAAAGGCAAAGGCGTGCTGCTCACGCCTACGGTGCATGGCAACATGCTGGCCGGGCCGACGGCGCAATTCACCGATATGGATGATACGACCACATCGCGCGGCGGGCTTAATGAAGCGCTGCGCGCCGCGCAGCGGTACGTACCCGCGGTGGACCCCCGCGCGGCAATCGCCGTGTTCGCGGGGCTGCGCGCCGCGCCCGAAGGGCACGATTTTATCATCGAAGCGTCGCAGGCCGCGCCGGGGCTTGTAAGCGTGGCGGGCATCGAATCGCCCGGGCTGACGGCTTCTCCCGCGATCGCGGAGTACGTCGTGGAGCTGCTCGATAGCATCGGCATATCGGGTGCGCAAAAATCAGGTGCCGTGCGCACGAGAAAGCCCATCGAATCCTTCGCGCACGCCACACCGGAACGCCGAAAGGAGCTGATCGCGGCGGACAGCCGCTATGCGCATATCGTATGCCGCTGCGAAACCGTGACGGAGGCCGAGATCGTTGAGGCGATCCGCCGTCCGTGCGGCGCAACCACGGCGGACGGTGTGAAGCTGCGCACGCGCGCGGGTATGGGGCGCTGCCACGGGGGCTTCTGCCTGCCGCGCGTCATGGATATACTCGCGCGCGAGACGGGGCAGCACAAACGCGATATCACCAAGGGCGGGCCGGGCTCGATAATACTCACGAGTCGCACCAAGGAGGAGCAGCCATGAGGGCGGACGTGGTCATAATCGGCGCGGGCCCGGCAGGGCTCGCCGCGGCTATCGCGGCCAAAAAAGGCGGCGCGTCGCGCGTGCTCGTGCTGGACAGGGAAGCGCGCACGGGCGGCATACTGCGCCAGTGCATCCACAGCGGTTTCGGGCTGCATTCTCTGGGCGAAGAGCTGACCGGGCCGGAGTACGCGTCGCGCTACGCGGCTGAGGCGGCGCAATGCGGCGCGGAGGTTTGGCTCAATACCATGGTACTGGACATATCGGGCAATATTGTTACCGCGATCAATCCCGAGCGCGGCATGTCTGCCATCGAAGCGGGGGCTATCGTGCTCGCGATGGGCTGCCGCGAGCGCAGCGCGGGCGCGCTGATGCTGCCGGGCGAGCGAAGCGCGGGCGTGCTGACCGCGGGCACCGCGCAGCGGTTTGTCAATATTGAGGGGTACATGCCCGGGCGCGAGGTGGTGATACTCGGCAGCGGCGATATCGGGCTCATCATGGCGCGGCGCATGACGCTTGAAGGCGCGCGCGTGAAGATGGTGCTTGAGCTCATGCCGTATTCGGGCGGCTTAAAGCGCAACATCGTGCAGTGTTTGGATGACTTCGGTATTCCGCTGTACCTTTCGTACACCGTAACGAAGCTGCACGGCAAGAAACGCTTGACCGGCGTATCGGTCGCGGCGGTGGATGGCAAGGGTGCCATAAAGCCCGAGACAGACCCCGTAACGGGCGGCCCCGTTGTAGACGCGCATTTGCAGACGAGCGTGCCGGGCGTGTTCGCGTGCGGCAACGCGGTGCAGGTGCACGACCTTGTGGATTTCGTGACGGAGGAGGCCATGCGCGCGGGCGCGTCGGCGGCGGTTTACGCGCAAAATCCATGCGCTTTGGCAGCGGCGCAATACCGCACGCTTGCGGGCTGCGGCGTGCGCTATATCGTGCCGCAGCGCGTCGCGGGGGAGGACACGGCGCTGTTCTTCCGCTCATCGGGAGTATACAAAAACTGCGCGACGGTCGCAATGTGCAAAGGTAAGGTCATCGCGCGGCGCAAAAAGCAGATCGTGACGCCGGGTGAGATGGAACGGCTCGATATAAAAGGCGCGGATATCCTGGGCGATATCACCGTATCGATAGAGGAGGCGCGGCATGGAGAAGCGTAATTTGACCTGCGTCGTATGCCCGCTCGGCTGCCCGATCACGGCGGAGATTGAAGAAGGCAAGGCGGTACGCATCACGGGGAATACCTGCAAGCGCGGCGAAGCGTACGCGCGCGCGGAGATCGCCGACCCGCGCCGCACGCTGACGACCACCGTGGCAACGGCGGATGGCGGGCGCGTGCCCGTCAAGTCGTCCGCGCCGCTGCCCAAGGGGCTGCTGATGGACGCGATGAAGCAGATCAACGCCACTGCAGCGAAAACACCCGTCAAGGCGGGCGATATACTGATCGCGAATATTTTCGATACCGGTATCGATATCGTCACGACGGACGCTTATCCCGCCGAATGAACTTAAAACTATAAATATAAAATGTAGGGGCGGATATTATCCGCCCGAAAACTTTGGATAATCCCAGAATCTTTTCGTTTATTAAAAAGGGCGGTTGCTGACTGCAACCGCCCCTTCCCCAATATCCCTGCTATTGATTTTCTGTCTCCTTGGAATACTTTTCAAAGCTGTCCTTGCCCTCGGCCTCCCACCATTTCTCGTACATCTGCTCGTACTCCGCGTTGGCCGCGTTTTCCGCCTTTTTCCCGTATTCTTTCTCATACTCTTTGTTGAACTCTTTTTCAAACTCGCGCCGGATCTCGTCGCGTATCGGCGTGCAGTTCTTCTTATCCTTCTTCTTGTCGTCTGAAGAGCCCCCGCCGAGCCGCCCGAACAGTATGGAGGACAGCGCAAGTATGCCAAGCCCCTCCCAATAGGTGATCTCCCGCAGCTTAAAAATCCCCGGCATCAGCCAGTTCCACAGCAGCTGGACGATAAAACCGAACGCGACGAGCGCGATGATTCCCAGCAGCACCATTCCGATCACTTTCAGCACCTTCATTGCGCCGTCCGGCGTCATGTGCTTCTCTTCGTTATTGCTCATACTTTCCTCCTTCATTGATGTATGCGGCGATTGTCTCCTTAAGTTTTTTGACCGCCCTGCTCTTTCTCGAAAGCAGCGTTCCTGTCTTTTCGCCCGTCTCTTTCGCGAGCGAATCGTAGCTTCTACCCTTCAACTCCGTTTCGATGAACACGTAGCGCTGATTGGGCTCCAGTGCGGTAATCGCCTGCTCGATGACGCTTTTTAGTTCGCGGGCGAGCACCCTCTCCTCCAGCGCCGAGCTGCCCTCCTCGCTGTAGTCGGCCGTGAGCGTCTCGCGGCTGCTTTTCCTGAAATGGTCCTTCGCTCCGTTCTCGAGCGCCCGGAAAACGTACGACGTCAGGTTCTTGATACCGCCGATGTTCTCGCCCATGCGCAGCAGCTTCATGGCCGTCTGCTGGATGAGGTCTTCGATATCGTAGTCATTGAGGCGGATAAACCGCACGCGCAGAAAACGCTTGAACCATTCGTAGTTCTCTTCAAAAACCTCGCGGACTTGTTGCTTGTTCAGCGGCGGTTCACCCCCTTCTTTTTCGATAACCGGTTTCGCCCATAAGACGAGTCAGCGCAAGCAATATTGCATCGTCCGATAAAAATAACCCATTTTCTTTCGAAATGGTACAATCGTTGGCATAGAATTTGGCGCTATGAAGGTAATGAGACACTTGATGCAATTAACCTTCCCAAATAGTGATTCTTACGGCAGACCTTTCGGTATTATTACTTACTCGTTCTACAGCTAACATCTCGATTATTTCATCATTAGGAGCCCCTGGGACACCTCCGATGATCGGATAAAGGCAGTCTATTATTGGCTTTACTTTACCTGATGATATAGTCGCAATACTTACTAAAGTATTTTTAAATCGTAATCGCACAGAGCATTTTTTTATAGTCTTGAATTGTCCAAATCCCCTAATCCATGTCGGCATATTATCGTCAGTAGCTTTAGTCGGTAGTATTCCATTATAAACTTCATCAAAGAGTGGATTGTTACTTGGGGTCAATAACGTGTCAGAATCAATACTTTGTTTTTGAAGTCCCTGCTCCTTGCCAATACATTTTCTCGCAGTCCAACGCGTTATATTTCTACGGTTTCCAGAAAACCAGCGGAGTGATGAAGTAAGAACAGCAAATACTGGTTCACACAGATTATCAATATCAAATTGATATTTTTCATAATTGCTTTTTGTAAAAACAAATTGTAAATCTATACGACTATCATTGTGCTGTTTTCCGGATAAGGCTTGACGAATCTGTTGTTTCCATATTTCCTCTCTACTCGTTGCAAATGTTGCAGGGAAACCGCTTACCCAGTATTTGTTGTCCAAAACACACCTCTTTGTCAGTTAATGACTTTACATATTGACTTCAAATTCTATACATCACTTACATGTGGCGACTTTCTTTGCTTGAACATTATTGCTAAACTGCTACTGTCCATATTATAACAGAATAATATTCTCCACAAATACAACAGGGTAGAGTTTATGAATATGGTGTATTAGTCATCGACAATTTTTGAATCATACATGGGGGAAATATTTTTCAGTTTTTCAACCACATCAAAAATATCTTTGTTGTCAATAACGACTCTGGAGCGTTTACCCGGATGGTCTGACGAAATGATGTTCCATGCTGTAATCAAATCCGTCGTTTCAGTAATTTCATACTTGTTCAGTAAGTCAAAATATTGTTTTACATTTTTACTAAAAATAAAAGTGGTTTTATATTTTGCGATAAAAATCTCGTCACCGGTTTTGTGGGATCTTATGCCGAATTGCGACATACCATCGTTTAAAAGGATCTCTCCATATTGTTTCAGTACTTCGTTTATCTGTGCTTTCGTATGCAAATCAAAATATAATAATTCCGCTTTAAATGGCCCCTTTGTAAAGCAATTCGGTTTGTATTTCTCATTAAGGGGTTTTTGTACTATAAGAAAAAGCGGTTCCGTCAGACTTGATACAAAATCATTAATAAATGGCTTTAGTTTTTCAAAGCTTATATTGAACATGATTTGGTTTTTATTAATAGAATATTTTTCTTCAATTCGTTCTGGAAATGGAATGATTACCCCGGATGCAGTATTAAACATCACTGGTTCCTTTCCATTCGTATAAATTCCTGCTCTCGACCTTATAGTGATCCTACTTAATTATACCATATCATTCCACATAACCGCAACACGCGGGCAGCGGAACCGGGTTGTAGTTGCCAAAGGCGAACATACTGTCGTATAATAAAAGTATGGACTATACCGTCGTCGAAACGCCGTGTAAAACGGCGCTGCACCATCACAATTCCAAATGGCTGCCGTTCAAGTACGACATCAACGTGTACCGCGGCTGCGCGCACCGGTGTATCTACTGCTACGCGCAGTATTCGCACGCGTACATCGGCGACGGCGACTTCTTTGGCAGCATCCACGTTAAAACCAACATCGCGGAGGTGCTGCGGCGCGAGCTGCCGCGCTATTGCCGCGAGGCGGTGAACTTAGGCGGCGTGACGGACAGCTATCAGCAGGCGGAGCGCGACTATATGCTGATGCCGGACGTACTCACGCTGCTGGCCGATTATCAGGTTCCCGTGGTCATATCGACGAAATCCCCGCTGATACTGCGCGATACGGAGCTGTTTTTGCGCATTCACCGCGCGGCGGGCGCGGCGACCGCGTTTACCGTCACGACGATGGACGAAAGCGTTGCCGCACTGATCGAGCCGGGCAGCGCCCGTCCCTCTCAGCGTATCGCGGCAGTGGGGGAGATGAAAAAAGCGGGGCTATCTTGCGGCGTGCATCTAATGCCCGTGATTCCGCTGCTGACCGACCGTAAGCACGGTATCGAGGCGGTGTTTGCCGCCGCGCGCGAGGCGGGCGCGGATTACCTGCTCGCGGACGGGCTGAACCTCATCGGCGCGACGCGCAACGGCTTCTTTGAAGCCGTGCGGCAGCGCTTCCCCTCGGTGTATCCCGAAATGATGGCGCTGTACGCCGACCGCGCGTCATGGCGCGAAGCGCAGCGCAAGGCGCGTGAGAATATTCAACGGCTGCGTGAAAAATACGATATGCCCGCGTACAGGCCGCTGCGCGAAAAACCCAAGGCGCAGCAGCTTTCGTTCCTTTAAACCGCCCTGCCCGGCCTCTCGCAGTGCGTCCCGCGCAGCCGCGCGTGCCGCCTGCGCTTTTGCTTCTCGCCGCGCTCGATGAACACCAGCGCCGCCATGAACAGCGCGAACAGCGACAGCACGCCGATGATCAGCCTTCCCGATTGTAACAACGCTTGTCCCATGCCCCGCCTCCGGTATCAGATAGTATGTTCATATTACACAGATACGTGTACGGATTTTTGGACATATATGAGCGTGCTCATTTCAAGACAGCTCCGGTTGCCGAATGGCGACCGGGGGGGAAGAAGTTGTTTTTGACGATTCGCCTCTTTTTGCCGCCGCTCACGGGAGGTATGAGACTTCTTTGATAATAAAAGCCCCGGACATGGCCGGAGCTCAGGCCGCTGACAAACTTCGTTTGTCAGCGGTTTTTATGTGCATCACCCAACT
>CAYNFL010000081.1:0-7870 GCA_964396465.1 uncultured Christensenellaceae bacterium | reverse complement strand
CCTGCCGCAAGCATTCGGATGGCGGGTATGGCGCGGATATCGCCCAGCAGCGATTCGCCGATGAAACCGGCAAGCGCAAACACCGCCGCGCCGGTGGCAACGCCCAGCAGCGCGCTGGCGGTAGTCGCCTTGCGCAGCACGTCGGATATCGACTTGCCGTTGCTTTTCCCCAATGATTCCGCGATGAGACGCGCTACCGTTGTGCCGATGCCCGATGACGCCAGTGTCGCGGCAAGAAAGTAAACCGAACATATCAGCTGGTACAGCCCGACTCCTTCAGCGCCGATTTTACGGGTTAAATAGGCGGTGAAGAATATACCGACGATCCGCAGCAACTGGACGGTCAGGGTCAGCATCATCGTATTGGCAAAAAAATTTCTTTTCATCAAATAATGATATGCGGCGGATGTGCCATGAAGTATTGCCCAAAGCGTATCAAACCGGAGTTGCGTGTGATACAATGATAAAAAAAGCGGGGGCGAGATGAACAAATCCGGAGCAGTGAGGCTGATCATGGTGCTTATAATGCTATGCGCTTTGCCCGGGTGCGCGGGCGGGCAGGATATGCCGCGAAAAGATTCGATGACGGTTTCTGTTTCCGCAACGCCAAAGGCGGAGATAACGCCGACGGAAACGCCCGCGCCGACACCGATCGCGACCACCGCGCCCGATATTGAACCGACGGCGGCCACCGCGACGCCCGCTGCCACGCCCCCCGCCGCGCCCGAGCCGGACGACCGCGTCACGATCGCGCAAGGCTTTTATTATATAGAGCTCAATGACGAGATTAAGGGCCGCATTACGGGAATCAGTTATCCCGCGGACGATTCGGATGCGGAGATCGGCTATGGCGACCTGCGCTATATCCGCCTTTGTTATTACGATTTTGAGGGCAATTCGCACGACGACGGAGAACTGATCGTTAATAAGCGTTACGCTATTGAAGTAACGCAGATATTCTGCGCGTTGTATCAGGGAAAGTACCCGTTTGCCTCCATCCGGCTTGTAGATGATTTTGGCCAGCCCGGGGACGATACGCTCTCGATGGAGGCCAACAACACTTCCGCATTCTGTTACCGCAAGGTTACAGGCTCAAAGAATCTTTCGCAGCACAGCTATGGCGCGGCGATCGATATCAACCCCATGTACAACCCGTATATTGACGGAGGCCGCGTCGCGCCGGAAAACGCCGCCATGTACGCGGACCGGAGCCTTGGCCTGCCCGGCATGATCGATCACGACGATTTGTGCTACAAGCTGTTTACCCAGAACGGATGGTCTTGGGGCGGCGATTGGGACGAACCCGACTATCAGCATTTTTCCAAAAAGCTTGGGTAATAAAAAGGAGGCTGCCCGAAGGCAGCCAAGAGAAGGATTCGTATATATGGGTATCTATTGTGTTCAGCGGGCTGCAGCGCCTGCGCCGACAAACCTGTCAAGCAGCGACTGTATTGCCGGGGCGTCCAGTGCGCCGGTCAGGGCAGCGACAGCCACAAGGACGGCAACCAGAATGTTTTCATTGTCGATGTCGATATGAACGTTGCCGATTTCCTTGAAAATCGCTTTCGATTTCTGTTCAGCTTCTGCTTCGGCCTTCTGAGCCTGAGCTTGTGCCTGTTCCTGTTCCTGTTCCTGTTCTTGGCTCTGCCTCACCCAAGGTGAGTTATTCCAGCCCCAACCACTGCGATAGTAACAAGACATATTTTTACCTCCCATTGTTTATCATATTTCAGGTGTGATTCATCTGTATGTGATAATTTATGAATATAACAACAAAAACGTTACTCTATACGGATATGTTTATGTGCGGCTCTATTATATTGAATTTGCCATATCAAAAAAACAAGTAAGTAAGATTTTTATACTTTTCTCACCTGTTTTCTTGATTGCGTATGGAAAGTTGCCGAATAATACTGTAGTATCAAAGCAAACAGAACCCGGCGGGGGAGCAGTTTTGCAATCCCGCTCTTTTCATTATCAGTAAATAAAGATGCTGTGTATTGAAAATTGCCAATTGATGTTATAGAATAAAGCATATTGTTTATACCTTTGCAAGGAGGAATCAGTATGTATTGTTCCAGTTGTGGCGCGAATAACCCGGATGATTCTTTATTCTGTGCTGTATGCGGGGCGAGGATGGATGTTCCATCGCAGATACCGCAGCCGTCATATGGCCAGTCATCATACAACCAGCCGCCGTATGGGCAGCCGCCGTACGGGCAGCCGCCGCAAGGCCAGCAGCCCAAGAAGGGAAAATCCAAGGCGGTATGGTTTGTTATCGGCGGCGCGGCGCTGCTGTTAGCCATCGCGCTGGTGCTGATATTCGTGGTATTCCCGGGCGGCGCGAAACCCGCCGGAAGCGATGAAGACGACCTGCTGGACGAAGATACGATGCAGGCGGAGTTTGTCAACGATTGCGGCAAGGTATTTACAAACGCGTTATCCGGTCTCGGGGGCGTGGATTACGCGCGTTTCAAAGAGGAGCCTTTCAACGTCGATATGGAATATAGCGTCGAGGTATCCGGCTTTCCCATGAAGATTGAGATGTCGGCCGTATACGATGAAGTGAAGCTGGGGATGCTGGCCGAAGTGATGGGGCAGGGAGCAGTGCTGCTGCTCGACGACGACACGCTCTACGTCAGCAGTGCCGAAGAGGTGATGGGCTACCGGTTCGATACGGACGAGGACATGTCCGACTCGATGACGCTGGAGAAAAGGGTGGGTGCGCTCATCAAAAATATGAGCGGCGAATCCGGGGATTATATGCTGATTATCGAAGCGATGATCGACAGCATCGACGAGGGCTGTTTTGACAAGAGCGGCAGTGAAACCACGCTGAAGCTGACCTCGGACGACATGATCGACATGCTCAAAACGCTGGAGGAAAAGGCCGAGGACGACGAGGAACTAAGCGATGCGATGAAAGAGACGGAGCTCAAAATCGACGACGCGATCGACAACATGGAGGAACAGGATTTTGATCTCATCGTTACGGTGGGGTACGACGACGATACGCCGGTGAGCTTTGAAATCGACTTTGACGACGGCACGGAATATGGCGCGTTCAATTTGCAGTTCGGCGCGGAGGATACCAAGGACGGCAAGGATATCCGCTTCAAAGCGGACGCGGCGGGAACAAACGTCGATGGCGGGATCAGCGTCACTAAGGACGGAAACGATGTTTCTTATGACGGCGAGCTGAGCGTGACAACATCGGGCACGACCGAAACCTATACGCTGGAAGGCACGGAGAGCTGGGACGGCGACGAGGTGGAAGGCAGTATAACGGTAGCAGACAGCTACGGCAACGCATACACGATCGAATACAGCGGCTCGGTCGTTTTCGGTATGCCGGAAGAGAAGGTGGAGGACGACAGCCGTTTCGATGTGGACACCTCGGATGCCGACATACAGGACATATCGGACCTGATGAGCTCGTCGGGGCTGGGCGATTATGACGTCCCCGAGGTGAGCGTGACGGAGGCCGCGCCCGCTACAGCCGAAGTGCGTCCGGAGGGCCCGATTTACATCGGGTTTGTACAGACTGGACAAGAATCCGATTGGCGCAATGCGCAAACAGAATCGATACTGGAAACGTTTAAGGAAGCGGGTTACGAGTGCGAGATGGTGGAAGCGCAGAACGATTCTGCAGTTCAGATCGAAGCTGTCCGCGCTTTCATCGCGAAAGGCGTCGATTACATCGTACTGAATCCGGTTAGCTCAACGGGCTGGGAATCCGTTCTTACTGAAGCGAAGGAAGCGGGCATACCGGTAATTCTCGTAGACCGCATGATCGACACATCGGATGACAGCCTATATCTTGCCTGGGTAGGAACCAACTTTTATCAGGAAGGGTATGATGGCACTGTGGCCCTAGAGCAGTGCCTAGAAGACCACGGTTATTCGAATACGGCTACGGTTAACATTGTAACGATTCAGGGCATGCCCGGTTCCGATGCTCAGGCAGGCCGAACGAACGGTTTCGCAGAAAAGATGGGAGAGCATACAAACTGGGTAATGCTTGACAGCCAGTCGGGTGAGTGGTCGTTAGACGGAGGCAGACAGGTAATGGAAAGCTTTTTGAATGGTTATTCGGATATCGATGTCGTTATCGCTGAGAGTGATATCATGGGGTTTGGCGCGATTGAAGCGATTGAAGCGGAAGGACTGACCTGCGGGCCGGAAGGCGACATCATATTGATCTCATTCAATGGAGGCCGCGATGCCTTTGAGCAAATGATTGAAGGGAAGATTGACGCTGTTGTCGAGTGCAGTCCGCTGTACGGGCCTTATGTACGGTCTATTATCGATGCGCGTGAATACGGCGGCGCGTTTGGCATGTACGTATACGTAAAAGATGAAACGTTCTATGCTGCCGACGCGGCTGAGATATTGCCGGCCCGCACGTGGTAACATCGAGTACTTACATATTCATGTTAAAGCTCAGGAATTTACGGATAAATTCCGGGTGCGAAAAACAGAACCCGGGCGGGGGAGCAGTTTTGCAATCCCGCTCTTTTCATTATCAGTAAATAAAGATGCTGTGTATTGAAAATTGCCAATTGATGTTATAGAATAAAGCATATTGTTTATACCTTTGCAAGGAGGAATCAGTATGTATTGTTCCAGTTGTGGCGCGAATAACCCGGATGATTCTTTATTCTGTGCTGTATGCGGGGCGAGGATGGATGTTCCATCGCAGATACCGCAGCCGTCATATGGCCAGTCATCATACAACCAGCCGCCGTATGGGCAGCCGCCGTACGGGCAGCCGCCGCAAGGCCAGCAGCCCAAGAAGGGAAAATCCAAGGCGGTATGGTTTGTTATCGGCGGCGCGGCGCTGCTGTTAGCCATCGCGCTGGTGCTGATATTCGTGGTATTCCCGGGCGGCGCGAAACCCGCCGGAAGCGATGAAGACGACCTGCTGGACGAAGATACGATGCAGGCGGAGTTTGTCAACGATTGCGGCAAGGTATTTACAAACGCGTTATCCGGTCTCGGGGGCGTGGATTACGCGCGTTTCAAAGAGGAGCCTTTCAACGTCGATATGGAATATAGCGTCGAGGTATCCGGCTTTCCCATGAAGATTGAGATGTCGGCCGTATACGATGAAGTGAAGCTGGGGATGCTGGCCGAAGTGATGGGGCAGGGAGCAGTGCTGCTGCTCGACGACGACACGCTCTACGTCAGCAGTGCCGAAGAGGTGATGGGCTACCGGTTCGATACGGACGAGGACATGTCCGACTCGATGACGCTGGAGAAAAGGGTGGGTGCGCTCATCAAAAATATGAGCGGCGAATCCGGGGATTATATGCTGATTATCGAAGCGATGATCGACAGCATCGACGAGGGCTGTTTTGACAAGAGCGGCAGTGAAACCACGCTGAAGCTGACCTCGGACGACATGATCGACATGCTCAAAACGCTGGAGGAAAAGGCCGAGGACGACGAGGAACTAAGCGATGCGATGAAAGAGACGGAGCTCAAAATCGACGACGCGATCGACAACATGGAGGAACAGGATTTTGATCTCATCGTTACGGTGGGGTACGACGACGATACGCCGGTGAGCTTTGAAATCGACTTTGACGACGGCACGGAATATGGCGCGTTCAATTTGCAGTTCGGCGCGGAGGATACCAAGGACGGCAAGGATATCCGCTTCAAAGCGGACGCGGCGGGAACAAACGTCGATGGCGGGATCAGCGTCACTAAGGACGGAAACGATGTTTCTTATGACGGCGAGCTGAGCGTGACAACATCGGGCACGACCGAAACCTATACGCTGGAAGGCACGGAGAGCTGGGACGGCGACGAGGTGGAAGGCAGTATAACGGTAGCAGACAGCTACGGCAACGCATACACGATCGAATACAGCGGCTCGGTCGTTTTCGGTATGCCGGAAGAGAAGGTGGAGGACGACAGCCGTTTCGATGTGGACACCTCGGATGCCGACATACAGGACATATCGGACCTGATGAGCTCGTCGGGGCTGGGCGATTATGACGTCCCCGAGGTGAGCGTGACGGAGGCCGCGCCCGCTACAGCCGAAGCACCCGAAATCGATACAGGCGCAGGAAAACTTGTAGGCATTACATTGCCGACGAATTCGCTGCAGAGATGGAACGAGGACGGTGCTTACGTGAGTGCCGCTTTGGAGGAGCTGGGATACGAAGTTGATCTACAATATGCGGATTTTGATACCGCGATACAGATCAATCAGATCGAGAGCCAAATCGCCATGGGCTGCGATGTGCTGGTGATCGCCGCTATCGACGGCGGCGCGATGGGCAGCACGCTGGAAGTGGCAAAGGAAGCCGGTATACCGGTGGTCGCTTTTGACAGGCTGCTGATGAATACCGATAAGTGCGATTATTATGTAACTTTCAGCTCTTATGATACAGGCACGGTACAAGGCGAATACATCGTTGATATGCTTGGGCTTGGCTACAGCGAAACGGACACATTCACACTGGAGTGCTTCGCCGGAGCATACGAAGACGCGAACTCCTATTTATATTACCAAGGGGCGATGGATGTTCTGCAGCCTTATATAGACAGCGGCGCATTGGTCGTAAAATCCGGCGAGACCGACATGAGTGATATCGCGATACAAATGTGGGATCCCGCATTGGCGCAGGAAAGGATGGATAGCCTGCTTACAGCATATTATAAAAAAGCAGGTATTGACGCCATACTTTCGCCGAATGACACCATCGCGCAGGGCATCGTTGCTGCGCTGAAGGAGAACGGATATGGCACTTCAAAAAAGCCATATCCGATATTGACCGGGCAGGACTGCGATATGATCAACATCGGCATGATAAGCCGCGGTGAGCAGTCGATGACGGTTTTCAGGGATACCCGTATGCTTGCGGACCAGATCGTTACGACAGTGGATGCGGTGCTTTCCGGGAAGGCGGCCCCGGTTAACACCGAGTATGACAACGGCGTGATCAATGTCCCATCGTTCAACTGCCAGATTACGATAGTAGACGCTAACAACTGGAGGGAAGTGCTGATCGATTCCGGGTATTACGATATATCCGATATTCCAACGGAATAAAGCGGGAATTACGGCAGTACCCATAACCGGACGCCCTCAGCATGCTGACAAAGTCTCATGCTCGGACATATATTATTAAGCCCTTGTTGACTCCCCTTAGAAACATGCCTTTCGAAGATTGGCCTGCCAGTGGCAGACCAATCCCCCGAGAAAGGCAATAATAAAGACGGGTAATGCACATAAAAACCGCTGACAAACGAAGTTTGTTAGCGGCCAGAGGGCGGGGGACAACCTCCGCCCTGTTAATTTCCCGCGCGAGGTTTCATGCCGTTGAAAGGCGGGTAACATTATTGTATACTTAAAGCAAGACGCAATATGATTTCGGAGGTGCTCTATGCGCATCGGAATACTCACGAGCGGCGGCGACTGCCCCGGCCTCAACGCCGCGATAAGAGGCGTGGCCAAGGCTTCTTACCAGCTTTTTGACGACGCGGAAATCGTGGGCATCATGGGGGGCTTTGATGGCCTGATCAACGGCAATTACCGCATGATGGAGCAGGAGGAATTCTCGGGTATCCTTACATTGGGCGGAACTATACTGCGCACATCGCGCGGCAGCGGTGTGCCCGGCCATCAGAATACGGGCAAGTACCTCGATATGTTTCGCATGATGGCCAAGAACTATGAGAAAATGGAGCTCGACTGCATCATTACGTTGGGCGGCAACGGCACACACGCAGCGGCGGGTAAACTTGCCGAGCACGGGCTCAACGTGATCGGGCTGCCCAAAACGATCGATAACGATATATTCGGCACCGAGGTGACGCTCGAGGCAAACCCGTCTTCCGTGGAGGCAACGCGTTT
>CAYNFL010000080.1:6025-7920 GCA_964396465.1 uncultured Christensenellaceae bacterium | reverse complement strand
TCCGAGGAAGCTTCCGATACGACATCTGGGGATCATATCAAGGTTGTTACGGTTTGTCCCAATGCGACAATGTCCGTAGCCGTCGATATCGACGAATCGGATATTCTATCCCTTGAGGAAGGGCAGGAAGCAGCCGTTACGATCGATTCTATCGGCGACGACGAATTTACGGGTACGGTTACGGATGTAGATACAACCGGCACAAGCTCTGGCGGCGTCACTGTATTCACGGTGGAAGTGACGATCGATAAAACCGAGGAGATGTTCGCGGGCATGTCGGCGACGGTGGATATCAAAATCGAGGGCGTCGAGAACGCACTTTTAATTCCTGACGACGCGCTCCAGCAAACGAGCGACAGCTCATATGTGTATACGGAATATGATGAAGAAACCAAAGCGCTGGGCGGCATGGTCGAAGTGGAAACGGGCATTTCAAACGGCACCGAGGTGGAGATATTAAGCGGGCTCAGCGAGGGCGATACCGTGTATTACGAACCGGCGGATGATGAAGATACCGGATTTAATTTCGGCATGGGCCAAATGCCCGGCAGCGGCAGTTTCCCGCAGGGTGGAGACAGTAACATGCCTGGTGGCGGCGGAATGCCCGGCGGCCAATAAGGAGATGCGACATGATCGAATTTAAGAACATCTCAAAAGTATACCAAGTAGGCGAAGAAGCGGTATGGGCACTGGATCACGCAAACATGCGTATTAACGACGGAGAATTCGTCAGCGTGGTGGGCCCGTCGGGAAGCGGAAAATCGACATTGATGAATATCGTGGGATGCCTCGATATTGCGGACGAGGGCGAATATTATCTGGATGATATTCTGATCGAGGATTATACGGAACTGGAACTTGCGCATATCCGCAACCTGAAGATCGGTTTTGTGTTCCAGAACTTTAATCTGATACAAAAGCTTACGGCCGCAGAGAATATAGAGTTGCCGCTGATATACCAGAATATCAAAAAGTCGGAACGCAAGGATCGCGTTGCTCAGGCGCTTGCGCGTGTGAACCTTGAAAACCGCGCGAAGCATTTGCCAACGGAGCTTTCAGGCGGGCAGCAGCAGCGTGTCGCGATCGCAAGGGCAATCGTTACAAAGCCTTCACTGATACTGGCCGATGAGCCCACGGGCAATCTGGACTCTAAAACGAGCGCGGAAATCATTGCGATGTTCCATGAACTTCATGAGCAGGGAAATACCGTTGTGCTGATCACCCACGACCCGGCTGTCGCAAAACAGGCCGCGAGAAGCATCAACATTCTGGACGGTAAGGTATCGGAGGTTAATATATGATACAGTCGTTTAAAATGGCATTGAAATCGATATTAGGCAACAAACTCCGCGCTTTTCTGACGATGCTCGGAATCATCATCGGCGTGATGGCGCTGGTCGTACTGGTCAGTATCGCAAACGGCGCGACGAGTTCGGTTACGAGTTCGATCTCCAGCCTTGGCAGCAACCTGCTGACGGTGACGGTATCTGACGATAAGGGAGAGCCCATAAAACGATCCACGCTGGATGAATGGGAGGACGAAGCCGGTATCGGAGAGATCGCGCCGTTTGCGCAGGCAAGCGCAACGGGCAAATATGGCACGACGAGCGATTCTGTCGCTGTATACGGCACCACTTCCGCATATGCGGATATACAGGAGCTTTCTGTGGAACTGGGAAGGTTCATCAAGACGACGGACGTTGAAAACAACAGCGATGTCTGTGTCATCAGCCAGGCGGTTGCGACGGATCTTGTGGGCTATGAGGATTGTATCGGGGAGATACTGTCCCTCAATGGAATGAAATTTACGATCGTCGGCGTGCTGGAGGACGATGAAACCTCGTTGACCTCGGTATTTCGCTCGAGTTCGCTCGTGGCGTATATACCGTATACGG
>CAYNFL010000080.1:0-6015 GCA_964396465.1 uncultured Christensenellaceae bacterium | reverse complement strand
GGCGCTGATGCGCTTATCAACGGATGTCTCCTCTGATATAACGTCGTTCTATGTGAGTGCCGAGGAAGGCGGCACGACGGACGACGCGGAAACGGCGGTTACTGCGCTGCTGATGAATCGGTTCGAGCAGGATGACGACGCCTTCGAAGTGGAGAGCCAGAACGCGCTGGAATCGACAACGAGCAGCGTCACGTCCGTGCTGGAGCTGCTCTTGGGCGGCATTGCGGGCATATCGCTGATCGTCGGCGGCATCGGCATCATGAATATTATGCTGGTCACCGTGACGGAGAGGACGCGGGAGATCGGTATCCGAAAGGCAGTGGGTGCGGGAAGAGGCGTGATTCTCCGGCAATTCCTGGTGGAAGCCGTGGTAATCTGCATGATGGGATGTTTTATGGGTATCGTGCTGTCGTGGGTGTTGCTTCAGTTCATCACCGTCATTGCCTCAAGTTTGTCCATCACGTTCAACTTGGACGGCAGCGTAGTCCTGATCGCAGTGGCATTCTGCTTCTTTATCGGCATCGTATTCGGCCTGTATCCGGCAAACAAAGCGGCAAAGATGAAGCCCATCGACGCGCTGCATTACGGCGGCTGATTGCCGCGGGAGGGTTATCAATATGTTTAAACGAAAACCAATCTATATCATATTACTGATCATTTTCACGCTATTGCTGTGCGCGGATATCGCGGCATATTTGCTGATGGCAAATATATCAAATATGCCGTCCGGTTTGCCGGAGGGATTCGATCCGTCGCAGATGCAGAGCGGAGACATGCCCGCAATGCGCCAGGACGATTCATCGGACGGCGGGGCAGGAACACAAGACAGCAGCAGCGGCGATATGTCTGGTACGGACGATAGCAGCGGCGATATGTCCGGCCCGAGCGGTCGGGGTGACATGCCGGAGGGATTCGATCCCTCGCAAATGCAGGGTGGTTTTGACAGATCCGGTATGGGAATGGGCAGCGCTGTGTTCACGTTCGCCAGCTTAATTAGAAATTGGTGGATACCGATCGCGATATTCTGCCTTTTGGTGGATGCATGCTGTATGTTCATGCTGATTCGCATATCCAAAAAGCGCAGGCAAAATGCGGAGGGTTATATAGAAAAAGAGGATGACAATGAATCGGCGGTGAGGAAATCCGCGGAATCCGGTTATGAAAAAAGGCGTAAAAAAAGGCGCAGGGCGATCAGTATTTCCGTTATCGTACTTGCGGTCATACTCGCGTTTTTGCTGTGCTACGTCATTGCAAGGGGCATTTATCTTACGCAGCTTGAGGATGAAGAGGCGGCTGCAGTGATATCAGCGGATGCGGCAGATATGGATATCGATACGGCGATATCGGGTACCGGGACGCTGGAGAAAGCCGACGTTGAGGAAATTACGGTTCCGAACGAAGTCGAAATTGAAAGCTACAGTGTGGAAAACGGGGATACCGTTGCGGAGGGGGATGTACTTGCGATGGCCGGTCACACTTCCGTGATGAAGGCGATTGAGGATCTGCAAGATGCATTGGAAGTATTGGACGAACAGATCGACGACGCTTCTTCCGATGAGATCGAAAGCGTAATCGAAGCTTCGGTGGACGGAAGGATCAAAGCCATCTACGCGGAAAAAGGCACCGGAGTAGCCGATACGATGTACGACAACGGTGCGCTGATACTGATTTCGCTGGACGGGCTGATGGCGGCGGATATCGAAACACAAGCCGATATTGCCACGGGCGAAAGCGTTGTCGTTGTATTGGCGGACGGTACGGAGAAAGCGGGCAGGGTGAGCAATAGTATAAACGGCATGGTAACCGTAACCGTGACAGACAACGGCACGGGATTCGGAGAAGAGGTGACTGTAAAGGATGAGGGCGGCGCTATGCTGGGCACAGGTACGCTCTATATCCATAGCAAGCTTAAAATCACAGGGTTTTCAGGAACGGTCTCGAAAATTAAATGCAGCGAGAATGAAAAGGTAAGTACCGGGGATACGCTTTTAACGCTTACAGATACGGAATACACAGCGGAGTATGATTCGCTACTTAAAAAAAGAAGCGAATATGAAGATGAAATGATGAAGCTGTTCAAGCTCTATCAGGACGGAAATATTTACGCTGAGTTCGCCGGCATCGTATCGGGTATCGACGAGGAATCCGAAGCGTATACAGGCGCGTCCGAAACGGGGTACTCAAGCGAATCGAGTACTGCGAGCACGCTTGCTTACCTGTCGCCGTTACCGACATCGACAACGGTCGTTGAGACGCTTTTATATGCGAAAGATGACGCATCTGAATCGGTACTGTTGGGGAACAACCCGGCCGGAACGGACGATGCGACGGTCGCGGGATATGCCAATTACGCGGCTACGGTGTCAAGTGTATCCTACAGCGCGATCAGCCTGATGGAATACCCGGCGAGCTTGTCCATAACGGATTACGGGAATTATACCGCGCTCGGCATCACTTCAGCGATGATGACGACGGCGACACAGATCAGCCCGTCACTTACCACGCCGGTATACATGTTTGCCAACGGTGCGTGGGTTTCAGTCTCGGTGAGCGACATTGCCGCAGGCGACACGCTGATAGTGACGTACGACAGCGCGGGAAACCTTGTCTGGATTGTGATTGTCAGCAAGGGCCAAACCAAGCAGGGCGGCGGTACGAATACGGGTGGCGGGTCATATTCGGGTGGTACCGCTTCGGCGAGTACGCAGACCGAGGAGCCGGCAGAACCGGAAGACTACTATACGATATCGGAAACAACTGTGATGACCGCAACGCCGACCGATGTGATGAACGTCGAAATAGCAATTGACGAACTGGATATACTCTTGCTGAAAGCGGGACAGGAAGCAACGATTACGCTGGACGCGGTCAGCGGAGAGACGTTTACCGGTTTTGTAACCAATATCGATTTGGAAGGTACGAATTCCGGCGGCAGCACGAAATATACGACGGAGGTATCCATTGAAAAGACGGAACAGATGCTCGCGGGTATGAACGCGGCAGTGAGCATCACGCTATCCACAAAGGAATGCGGGGTAACGATACCCGTCGCCGCTCTCAGCGAAAACGAAGCCGGCGCATTCGTATATACGGGCTACGATGCGGAGAATGAGGCGCTTATTAATCCCGTCAGTGTAGAAACCGGGCTTTCTGACGGCATGAACGTGGAGATATTGTCCGGGCTAGATGCGGGCGATACGGTATGGTTCGAGTACGACGATACGGTGGATATGTCGTCGAGCGTCGTATCTTCCTCAAATGGGGGCGGATTCAACCTGATGAGCATCTTCGGCGGCGACCGCAACAGAAGAGGATAATGCGGTTTAACATTTCAGAGAATTGAACAATTAGTAAGAGCTAAAAACCTCCGCCGCCCTAAACCTTCTATGCGGCGGAGTTTTTATTTGGCAATTCGTAAATCCGTTTTATTCATAGACTATTCACAACTTTTAAAAGAGGATGTTATGGGGGATTGCTATAATAATACTCCGATATGATAAAGGCGGGGTGACGCCTCGGTAATGATAATGCTTATTAGTCAGTACAAATAAATGAAACGGCATTAGACGCTATCAAGCATAGCGTGCAGAAACCAGATGGCCGGTCTGCTCAGTGAATTAGGCTCAGCACCGTTGCGCCAGGCTTTTTATACAAATACATAAAAAACGTGCTATAATGCCGATAAGGTTGCGAAATGACAAACAAAGAATTAAAACAAAAAAAAATACTGATAGTAGACGACGAAACACGGATGAGAGATCTTTTACGCGTGGTGCTTGAGAGCCGCGGGTACAGCGTAACAGAGGCTAAAGACGGGTTTGAAGCGCTAAGAGTATTCGAAACAGATACGCCGGACATGGTATTGCTGGATGTGATGATGCCGATTATGGACGGGCTTGAATGCTGCAAAAAGCTCCGTGAATATTCCCGATGCCCGATACTGATGTTGACTGCCAAGGGTGAGGACTACGACCAGATACGCGGGCTGGATTGCGGGGCAGACGATTATATCGTCAAACCATTTGCGCCAATGGTGCTCGCAGCACGCGTGGAAGCGCTGTTTCGAAGAAGCACTTCGGCACCGCGCAATGTATTTGGCAGTCTTAAGATTGACATGCAGGCACACGATGTTACCATAGACGGCGAGAGCGTACCATTAAACCGCAAGGAGTATGAACTGCTCGTCTATCTGGCTGAGAACGACAACATTTGTTTAAGCCGGGATCAGCTACTCGAACACGTATGGGGATACGATTATCTTGGCTCCTCAAACACCGTGGATACACATATCAACAGACTCAGAAACAAACTCGGCAAATGCGGCCAATACATCGCGACGCTCCGTGGGTTTGGCTATCGTTTTGAGGTTAATCCATGATAAAAACACGAAGAAGGACCAGCATCACAAAGAGATTGTTTTTGTATATCGTAGCAGCAGTGCTTGGTACTTCGGTAATTATTCTACTGTCTAATTCCCTGCTTTTAAAGCCTCTGTATTATAACTCTATACGGATTTCCATGTTAAACGGTATTGATGCCCTGTCTGAAATCGACTTATCTGGAGACGAGAGCACATGGCTGAATGAACTAAACTTGCTGACCGCAGGTAAAGCTTACGATTTCATCATCGCACGGGATAACGAGATAATCTATTCATCTTCCAAAGAGGCGGGCCTCATGCCCCCGCCTGACGGCAGAACGGGAACCGGTTGGGGCGATACCCCCCCACAAGACGCATCCGGCCAGTCTGACGGTCAGCTGCAGGACGAGAATACGCAGGAAATGAGCGAAATCGATGAGAATGGCTGGCAATACCGGCAGGAGGATTTGTTCTTTTTCAGGCATTCCGACCAAGACGATTGGGAAACCGTAGGTGACAACACATATATCGCAACCATCAAAGAGCCTAAAACCGGAATTGAAATGCGCATTTGTACCAAAGAATTGGGAGAAATAGCGCTCACTCAAGCCATTGAACCTATCAATCAAAGCATCAGTCAGGCGAACATACTACTACTTGCCTGTACACTTTTGTCCGTTACGATTTCGATATTATTTGTTTTCAGAATGTCGAAGCGCTTTACAAGGCCGATCCGTCAGATACAGAATACAGTCGGCGAAATGGCGGCACTGAACTTCGGTAACCGGTGCGATATCCGAACAGGTGATGAACTACAGAATCTCGGCGAGAACGTGAACTGGCTGGGTGATGAACTGGAGAAAGCCTTAAGCACATTGCGGAAGCAGAACATACAGCTTGAAAAAGACCTCTCTGCACAACGCCAGTTCATCTCGAACGCGTCGCATGAGTTAAGAACGCCATTGTCACTGATTAAGGGGTATGCGGATGAAATGAACGCAGGTTTCGCAAATGAAGTGAACCAGAAGGAATATTACATCGGGATTATTGCAGAGGAAGCCGCCAAGATGAACCGGTTACTCACAGAAATGCTGGAGCTGTCGCGTATGGAGAGTGGGCGAATTGAGCTGTGCTATGAAGACCTTTCCGTAAACGAGTGCATACAAAACTTTCTGGAGAAATACGATGGCTTCATCTTTGAACATGGTCTTCAGATATCGCTGGATTTAGACGACGATCCCTCAGGCCGCATCGACGCGATGCGGTTTGAACAGGTACTGGCAAACTACATTTCTAATGCTGCTCGTTACGGTGATGAGAAAAAAATTGTGCGTATCAGTACAAAGATGCTTAAGAATTCGGTGCGAATCAGCGTGTTCAATTCCGGGAAGCCGATCCCGAAAGATATTATCGGTATCATCTGGGACGGGTTTTTCAAAGCGGATGAAGCCCGCACACGTGTCCATGACAGCTATGGCTTGGGTTTGTCAGTGGTCAAAGCGATCCAGAATGTTGCCGGGCAGAAATTCGGTGTGGAAAACGTGACGGGTGGAGTTATATTTTGGTTCGATGTCCGGCGTACATCTAACGGCAAGACAGTATAGGCGCAGGCGCTTTAATACTGTGCGCTGGCGCGGTGTTTTGGGTTTTAAAAA
>CAYNFL010000079.1:0-7954 GCA_964396465.1 uncultured Christensenellaceae bacterium | reverse complement strand
GCAAGCATCAAAGAGAACAGCATGGCCAGAAGACCGCCAATCAGGCTGATTACAAAGCCCGCTTTATTCACGGCATTCCCTCCTTTAATTATTTGATTCCCGGACAGGCGCCAAAGATAACGTCGCGCTGATAATCAGCAGCACCGCCGAAACCGACTGCCACGGAAAACCGAATATGATAACGGCAACCAAACTGGCCGCCATAACCACCGCCCCTGCCACGTGATGCTTTGGCACAAGCAGCGCGCCCACCATTGCTGCGATCCCGGCGCATAAGCAAATAACCGTATACAGCTTGTCCATCTGCTGCACATACGGAAGCGCCTCCGCGAGCGTAAGCGCTGCGATTGCTATCCCAGCAGCGCCACCCACAATCCCAAACCAAACTTCTGTCTTTCTCACTTACATCTCTCCGGCTTCCTTTTTCTTCATTCGCATTATACAATACCTTAACGCCAATAGCAACGCGCCGATAATAATTCCATATCGGTTTTATCCGGTATCATCATACCCGTGCTTTGTATTTCATGCGTGTGGCGTTCCCGCCGCGGATGTGCCGTTCATCCTTATTTTTTTGCAATACCCTCGCCACCATTTTTGCAGTCGTCGGAGATATTTCGCTGAGCCGTTCCGTCAGATCCTTGTGCACCGTTGATTTACTTGTACAGAACACCTTTGCCGCCTGCCGAACCGTCGCATTCTCTTCCAACACATAGTCCGCGATGCGCCTCACGCGATCCTCGATATATTCCTTCATGAATAAACCCCCTTCTCTCACATTGCTTCATGTTTATGTGAGCAGGAAGGCTTGTATGATTCTTTCCTTAACCAACAACACCATTGAAGCGGCGGGCCGCTTCTGCTATACTGAATGCAAGGAAAACACCTTCATGCCGCGGCATCACGGAAAGACAATCTCAAAGCGAAGAAAAGAGGAGCTTTGCCAATGCGATTGTTCATCGGTATCCGGGCCGGGTGCGTCAAATACCTCGGCTCGCTGCAGCAGATGCTCAAAAAGGCGGGGACCGGCAACTTTACATCGCCCGAAAACCTGCACATCACACTCAAATTCTTAGGCGAGATATCGCCCTCTCGCCTGAATGAATTGCACAGCGCCATCACCGAAACGGACGGCAGCGCTTTTTCGCTGGAATGCCAAGGCATGGCGATGCTCGGCAAGAGCGGCATCGTGACCGCGCGCGTCGGCGGGGACCTGATTGCGATGGATGCGCTGGTCGCGCGCCTGGAGGATGCGCTCGAAAAGCGCGGTTTCGAGCGCGAGGCGCGCCCGTTCCACCCCCACATCACGCTTGTGCGCAACTTCCACGCGCTGGGCGGGGACGACGTCGCGTCGTTGGCGCACAAGGGCTGCCGGTTCAACGCGACGGAGGTGATACTATTCGAGAGCCGCCGCGAAGCGGGCAGGCTCGTATACGTGCCGCTGTTTACGCATCCGCTTGCGCCGCCGGAGGTTCAGCAATAAGGAGTGTTCATGATCGTAGGCCGTGCAAAGCAGCCTTCGGCTCCGCAGGTAAAGCTGTTTGAAGCCTTGGGCTGGCTGCCCACCGAAGCCGCATACCGCTGCGAACTGTAACCCGTTGATTCAAGGAGGAAAACGATGGGTACGTTATCTCAACTGCCCAACATCGGCGAAAAGCTGGAAGCCCAGCTCGTTGAGGCGGGCATCACGACATTCGAGGAGCTGAAAGCTGCCGGCAGCCGCGAGGCGTGGCTGCGTATCAAGGCGACAGACCCTTCCGCCTGCCTGATGCGCCTCTCGGCGTTGGAAGGCGCGATTCGCGGTATCCGCTGGCACAACCTCGACAACAGCGTCAAGCAATCGCTCAGGGAGTTTTACCACAGCCATAAATAATTTCTGTAATATAAAAACGGAGGTTATTCGCCTCCGTTCAGACCGCTGACAAACTTCGTTTGCCAGCGGTTTTTCATGTGCATTACCCATCTGTTTTATTGCCTTTCTCAAGGGATTGGTCTGCCAGTGGCAGGCCAATAATCGAAAGGCATGTTTCTATGTGAAGTCCCCAACAGCTTCGAAGCATATATCATGGCAGGAAATTTTGTCAGAAAGCTGAAGGAGGTTATTCGCCTCCGTTCTTTTTTTATTGCCGTCTCATGCGATTCCGGGGATCAATACCCCCGACAGGCTGGACAACGGTATCGAAAACTCCGGCTCGCCATACGCCCCCGCGATAATCGAATACCGCGGGAACACGATCACGAGGCTCGTATCCGTCAGGTAATACCAATCATCATCATTGACTCCCGAAAAGCTGTACTCCTCCGCGTCGGGGCTTGCGGCAATCAGCGCGTTGATCTTGTCGCCCAGCACCGTTTCATAGTCCGTGTCCTCGCTGAACAGTTCCGAAAGCGTGGGCTGCTGCGCGGGGTTGGAATTGATCACGTTGATAAATACGGCATCCGAAGCGGTGTTGGCGCCGCCTTCATATTCGCTGATGCTGACATGTATCGAAAGTACGCCGCCGTCGTTGCGCTTCACTTCATAGTCCGTTTCGATGAAATAAGTACCGTGCGGACCGTAGGCGTCGTCGCTTTCAGACTTCTCCTCAAGCACATTCGCCATGTCCTGAAAACAAACCTCCACCTGCTCATTGATGCCGCTTTGCGCGGCGGCGTCCGCCATGCCCGAAATCTCGGGATATATAATATTGACGCTGACGTGTTCGTTGCTGTAAGCCAACGTGCATTCGGTTACGGTAAGCGGCTTTGAAGCCGCCGCGGGCGCGGGCGTCGGCGTTGCGGCTGCGTCCGTCGCGGCCGGCGTCCCGGAAGGGGAAAGCTGCGGCGTAGGCGTAGCCCCGGCTAAGGGCGTCGTCATCGCAGCCGACGGCGTCATCGCAGCCTCTACCGTCGCTGTCGGCATGCTTTCCGTCGCCGTGCCATCCGCCCTGGCGGGTGTTTTTACACACCCGGGTATCAACAGCATTACCACGATCGCGGCAATCGCGGCTATCGCTCTCTTTTTCATAAACCCCCCATATATTTCAGCCTGTCAGCGATTATTTATCTTTACTTTTGTCATTGACGAACCGGTAATCCGCCACTTCCAATTCCCCTGAAGCTTTTTTAAACCGTTTGCCCATATCCGCCGCTTTGCGTTTTGCGCGCGAAGCCCTCACAAACAGCGCAAGGAAAACCACCATCAGTACGGCCAGCAGCGTGCAGCCTCCGCCCAGCGCGATAAACACCGTGGAAGTCAGCGGTATGCCCAATAACGTTTCGGTTTGCGCAGTCGGCGCGGAAGCGGGCTTTACCGTTGGCTCAGGCGTCTGCTGCGGCGTCGGTGACGCCGCACCGGAAACCGGAATATAGCGCTGTATGGATTCCAACTCGGTATCGTACAGATACCATCCCCTCTCGCCCGCAGAATTGCGCGCGTATACAAGATACAGCGTTCCGTCTCCGCCGTTTGGCATCCACGCGGGCGCTTCCTTTTCCTTCAATTCAAGCGTGGTTGGTTCATACCCTTCGGGGGCCGTGATGCTCTCGTCCGGCCAGATCAGCGTATAGCTCTTGGAAACCGACGATACCGTCATATACGGGGTCAGCGTATCCTTTGGCTCGTCGTAAATATAATACCCGGCGTTCTCACCCGTCTTTTCAGAAAGGTAGAGCAGTATGATGTCCTCGCTGTCGGGGATCGCGGCGCCGCCCACATACTCGCCGCGGTATGTCACCTGCCTGTCGGCATACCCGGAGGGCAGCGTCAAGCTCGAAAGCGAGCGCCAGATGTACATCGGCTGCGTTGCGCCGGTCACGTTTTCTGCGGCGACGCCCGTCAGCGATATATCGACGGCCTGCGTCTCGCCCGGGTCGGTCGGCGTGTCCGAAGCGGCAATCGATATATTCACGCCCGCTTCGGCAGCGCTGAGCGCGTTTCCGTCGTAATCGCGTATGCTTTGCATCGTGACGCGTATCTCCGCCTCGCCCGCAGCGGCCGCGTTAAATTTGATCACCGCCGTCAGCGAGGACGACCCACCCTTCTGCGCCGAAACGAGGTTGATGTACCCGTCCGACGCGCCGCCGTCGCTGCCGATATAGGAAAGCAGCGCGGGATCGTAGGTGAAAACGCCGTCCGCCACGGCGATACGGCTGTCGGTTACAGTGACGGTGACGGTTACGATGTCACCCGCCTTCACCGAGGTAACGTCCGCGCTCACAGAGAGGTCGGCCGCAAGCGCGGTCAGCGGCAGCGCCAGCACGAAAGCCAGCGTAAGCATCCAACATATTCTTTTTATGATCCGATGTTTTGTGTTCATCGCGAAGCCTCCTTATTGTTCAATCTCAGCAGCGCCTTGGATATGCTTTAACAGCTGCAGCACATCCAAGCTGTCCACCGCGCCGTCGCGGTTCACGTCCGCCGCCGCAAGGTATACGCCCGACAGCCTGCCGGTGCTCATCATGTGCTGGCGCAGCGCGTCCAAATCGCCCTGCGCGATCCTCCCGTTGCCGTCCGTGTCCCCGTATATCACCACCGGCAGATCGAAAAACGAACTGCCCTCGCCGTATACCGTCCGCACGAGATCCCCCGTCGATACCCTGCTGTCCGTTTTTATTTCGCCTTTGAACGATATCATGCTGAGCGTTCCGCCTGCCGAGGCCATATTTGAAAGCAGCCGAGCGGGAGACGTACCGGGTTCAACGCCGCTGATGAAGGCTTCCGTCACCGTGTATTGATCGCTTGTGAGCGCGGGCGCCGAAGCGAACGTGCCGATTGTGCACAGCTGCGTGCCCGCGTAGTAAAAGCTTAATATTTCAGCAAAGCCCTGCCCGTCAGTCGCGCGCTGCTGCGCGCCGCGCTGGCTCATCCCCACGCCGTGCCCGTACCGGCGGTTCGTTAAGAACCAGCCTTCATACGTCACGCCGTCTGCTTTCAATTCGCCCGGCTCGGCGCCGCGCATCCGCATCTTTGTCTTCGTGTTGAATATACCTTTAAAGTTTTCATCCGAATATATCAGGTCGTCGAACGATATCGAAACGGTAAGCTGCCCGGTGCTCCCGTCAGCACGCTTTACCATCAGCGTGGCATCCGCTTTGGTGTACATACGGCTGGGCGGGTCATATATCGCGTCGTACGCTTTCACGCGCACGGTGGAAACAAGCGTCACCGTTTCCCCCGCGGCCGCGTCCGCACCCTGCTGCAGCAGCTCAAGCACGAGCGTGTCCATCAGCGGCAGCGTTTCAGCGCTGAACACGGAGGGAATAAACGATTTTTGCTCGAGGCTGTCGGGATTGGCCAAATCGTATTTGTCGTCGTACTGAAGATAGTATGGCATATTGCTCGCCCACACGTTGCCGGTCAACTCGGTCTGCCCGCCGTTGGACGCCGAGTAGTACGCCTGTATGATATCGCCTTCATAGGTCAAAACCTGCCCCGCGGTCTCGTCCACCGCTGCGATCGCGCGCGTATATTTGCTGGCATAACCATGATAAACCTGATCGTCGGAGGTGTCCACGATATCGTATGCGCGCAGCCGATAGGCCGAGCAGTTGGCCACGGCGTATCCGCGCGCGCAGACCGCCTGTGCCTTGAGCGCTTCAACCGGGAAGGTGTTGCTCATTTCATGGGATACGACGCCATATAAATAATGCTCGACAGGCAGCGTGTTGATCGCGCGGATACCGCCGTCGCTGACGTCAAACGTCATGTCTCCAAGGTACGTGCATATACCGTATTTGGCGTTTTTTATCTTGACATACGCGGAGGTGCCGTTATAATCGCGGCTGACCAGCGTAATGGTAGAAGCGGTAAACGTGCTTTCGCCCGCCGTCAGCACGGGCCTGCCGCCCACCGCCGATACGGTGATTTCATCGGCAGGCAGCACGAAAGACGGGTCTTCCCTGAGATAGTAATCCCCGATGACCGTAAATTTTAGCGTCTTGGGAGAATCAATCGAGAGCAGCACGCGGATATCGGGATAGAATGCGGCGGCGCTTGCCGAAGGCGCCAAAGGCAGAAAAACCGCAAGCGTCATTAACAGCGCGGCAATGAAAAGTATCGGCTTTTTAATCCTCTTCACGAAATACCCCTGTTCTCACCACCAGAGAAACTTAAGGTGCACATTTAACCGTGCAGCCAATTTTAATATAGCATCATCATACAGTTTTAGGGCCAATCAGTCAATGGCACCGCTTCAACAATTTCATTTTCAGTCTTGCGTATTTGGTTTCTTATTATACAATAACCACACCCTTCCCGCGACTTATTGAATAACGGTTGCGTCAGTGAGTAATCATGAATTAATACTCCGGTAAAAAACAGCGCATTAATAACGATTTAACATGCATATTTATCGCAAATCGTTTATAATTCTAAGCAACTCTACATTGTGAGGCCCGTATGACCAGTGAAATTACAGCTTTTACCGACATGATGGCGGCGGCGCTCGTTAATAACAAGCGGTTTCTGCTAGGCCGCCCCGAATACATACTTGCCTTTTCGCGCATCGCGTCTTGCATCACCAAGCAAGAGAAGCTGCGCGCAACGCTTTTTGAAACCGAAGGCCTCGTCGTGCCGCCCGTGCTGATACTCAGCGTAACCGGCGCGTGCAACTTAAGCTGCAAAGGCTGCTACGCCTGCGAGCGCCGAGGCGAAGCCGAGATGGGCATCGGCGAGATTCGCCGCGTCGTGGATGAAGCGGTGGCGCTCGGCGTTGCGGTAGTGATGCTGGCGGGCGGGGAGCCGCTCATGAAGGAAGGCATACTAAGCCTGCCCGAAAGCCATCGCGACACGCTGTTCGTGATGTTTACCAACGGATTGCTGCTGGGCGCGGAGCGTAAGCTCCCGCTCAACCTGATCCCCGTGATCAGTTTGGAGGGCGGGCAGCAGCTTACGGACGCGCGCCGCGGGGCAGGCGTATACGCGGCGGTGCAGACGCTCTTTAGCCGCTTCAACGCGCAAAAGAGGCTGTTCGGCGCTTCCGTCACGCTCACGCGCGAAAACTTTGAGGAAATCATCAGCCCCGCGTTTCTCTCCGCGCTTCAGACGGACGGCTGCCGTGCGGCGTTCCTGATCGAATACGTACCCACGGGCGAAGACGATACGCGCCTGTGCCTTACCGAGCCGCAGAAGAAACGCCTGCGTGATATGGAGGACGATCTGCTGCGCGACTACGATATGCTGATCGTGCCGCTGCCCGGCAACGAGGAGCGCTATGGCGGCTGCCTCGCGGCAGGGCGCGGCTTTTTGCATATCAGCGCCTCGGGCAGCCTTGAGGCCTGCCCGTTCGCGCCGTATTCCGACACGAGCGTGATCGGCCGTCCGCTCAAAGAGGCGCTGCGTTCCCGCCTGCTGGAACAGATACGCGAAGGCCACCACCATCTCAAAGAGAGCCGCGGCGGCTGCGCCCTGCGCGAAAACGCGCAATGGGTTACTTCATTAACAAGCCCGCAAACGTAGGAGCGGGTTTCCAAGCTTGCCCGCTGTCTCATCATCCCGACCCATGTAGGGGCGGATATCATCCGCCCGCCTATTCATCCGTCTCTTACTGTTATAAATTTGAAGGGGAAATGCCCTTTGGGTATCCTCATATAACGTACCCCGGGTGTCAGAAACATTGCTTTTTGGCTCCCTCAGACGGGGGGCTGTCGCCGATAGGCGACTGGGGGAGGAAAATGGCTTAAAACCACCCTTAATTTTATCACTCCCTCCGGCACTTCGTGCCACCTCCCAATCCACCCCTTCGGGAAGTCGTCTGAGGGAAGCAAGTATCGCTTTATCGACGGCCTGGGGCGGATATTATCCGCCCGCGTGTTGCAACGCGATTGAGGCGGGTATCCCATACGTATTCTGGGCACTTAGGACGTCCCTATGACAACAGATATCACATTATATCAATTTCACATGACTTATTTAACGCCAACATCTTGTAGGGGCGGGTCTCCGTGTCGCCCGAACACTGATTCTGTGGGAGGG
>CAYNFL010000078.1:3798-7966 GCA_964396465.1 uncultured Christensenellaceae bacterium | reverse complement strand
GTTGAATTATTATAGAAATAGTTAACGATCTATTAGAAAATACACTCTTTTCTGTTACGTCATACAAAAGCGCCGTTTTTGACGCTCTTTCTTCGTTGCCGTTATTCCGCTTTGTTCTTTGTACCTGTTGCTGCCCGTCAGCCCACTCCTTTAACCTGGGCGTATACGGCCTCGGTCTGGTATTCCGCCGCGTTGTCCGCATCGATGGTTTCAAGCGTCAGCTCCACATACTGGGGCGCGACGAAAGCGCTGTCTTTCATCATCTGGTCGGCGTAATAAACCGCCTGTTTCGCCGTTTCCGCCGGGCCGAAGAACACCGCCGCGTCCGCTTCACCCGACGCGATGGATGCGACGGTTTCCATATCGCCGCCGAAAACGACCAGCGGCACATCGCCGCCCGTTTCGCCCGCCACGCGCATCGCGCCCTTTGCGAGCGCCGCGCTCTGCGCGAATATCAGCCCCGCGCTCCCCTGCTGCAACGCCGCCTTCACGGCGTTGTACGCGGATTCCTCGTCGTCCCCGCAATACGCTTCCGCTGTGGTGATACCGCTGCCGAGTTCGGCGGCAAAGCCGTCGGACAGCATCTGCATCACAAAGCTGTCGACGGACAGTTTAAGCGCAAGGCAGTTGCCCTGCGGCAGCAATCTGTTTGCGCATGCTGCGGCAGCCTCTCCCGCGCGCGTATAATCGGGCGAAATCAGCATGTCCGTCTTGCCGTTGATCGCGTCAACGAGATTGATCACGCGCACGCCCTGCGTCTCGCATTGTTTCAGCACCTCGTCCAGCGCGTCCACGTCCACCGGCTCGATCACGATCACCGCAGCGCTTAATAACAGAAGCGACGCGATGCTATCCTGCTGCTGCTGCGCGGTATCACATACTATGATCTCTACCTGACAGCCCAACGCGGCGCACTCGGCTTCGATATCCGATTTGAGCTGCGCGCTGAAAGGGCCGCTGTTTGCAAGGCAAAAGCCGATATCCGTTGTCTTGGGCGTCGGCGTGGGCGCGGGGGTTGCGGCAGCCGGCGTTTCCGCTGTCTGTTCTTTTGCACCGCAGCCCGCCATGGCCGTCATGATCGTAAGCATAAGCGCAATCGCGACGATTTTTCTCATGGTTACCTCCAATAAAGTCCATATGCATTATATCATGGCGCGCGAACAAATCAAAGCGCTCCGTATTCTAGGAACGGTAAATTATCCGCGGTCTTTCTTTAGAAAACGCGGTCATCTTACTGTCTGAATATCCGGATTTATTCAAGTGAAGAATAGGCTTATATAACCGTCAGGAGGATCATATGAAACACAGAACCGGCCAGCTCGACGCTTTTTTAGGCGGCCTTAAGGAAATGGGCAGCGAAGCCCCCGCAGCGGTAAACGCATTCTTGGGGCTGCTTAATGCCTGCTATGCGCCCGGCGCTTTAGACATCAAAACCAAGGAGCTCATCAGCGTTGCGATCGGCTGCTATAGCCGCTGCGATTACTGCATCGTCTATCACACGAACGAGGCGCTCAAGGCGGGCGCGACGCGCGCCGAGATCATCGAGGCCGCGATGGTATCCGTGGCGTTCGGCGGCGGGCCTTCGATTGCCTATTCGGTAACGACGCTGAAAGAAGCGCTTGAGGAATTTACGAAAGAGTAACCGCCGCTTTCCCGGCGGCGATTATTTGCGCGGCTCAATGTCGCGGAGCGAACCGAAACGGTAGCCCGCTTCCTCCCATGCGTTTAGCACGCGCCCGAGCACGTGTACGTTCGTCGCGGACTGGCAGTGAAGCAGCGCGATTTCCCCCGGGTGCGTCTCGCGCAGTATCGTTTCATACGCGGCGCTATCCGAGGGCTGGTTGTAAATCTCCCAGTCCACATACTCAAAAGACCAGAATACGGTCGTATAGCCGAGCTCCTGCGCGTAGCTCAGCGTCTCTTCGGAGAACATCCCCTGCGGCGGCCTGAAGAATTTCGGGAGTTCCTCTCCCGTTGCTTCGCGGTAGGCGTCCTCAACGCCTTTGAGCTCCTTTTTAAACTCTTCAAACGAGAGGCGCGTAACGCTGCGATGGTGCGACGTATGGTTGCATACGAGGCACTTATCGCCCGTGATCCTGCGGATCACTTCAGGATTGCCGCGGATAAAAGACTCCGTCATAAAGAACGCCGCGGTCGCCCCGTGCGCTTCCAGCAAGTCGAGTATCGCCGGAATGTTGCCGTTTTCCGGGCAGTCGTCGAACGTCAGATAGATCGTCTTTTGCGTGGTATCGCCGAGGTACAACACATCGTAATCGCCGATGTACCCCGCTTTTTCCATGGGCTTTGGCGGTACTTCGGATTTGTGCGGCAGATAATACCACATAAACTCACCCGAGGAAACCACCTTACCGCATGGCAGAAAGCGCGCGCACACCGTGAGTATCAGCGCGGCAATCATAAAGGCGAGCGCGGCGGTTGAAAGCTTCCATCTTTGCATTATAACGCTCCGGCCGGAAATCTATTAACAGCTTATGCGCCTTAAGGCTCCTTCATCCGTCGTACATACCGATCAGTTTTGCCATGGTGACGAACCGGCAGCCTTTTTCCGCGCAGTAAGCGACAAGCTTTTTAAACAGCGCCGAATCCGTCTGCACAACCCATTCGCCCATATCGTCCACTTCGTTTCTGTACAGGCAATGGCAGCGAAACACGATGGCCGCGTCTTCTTCGCAGGCCTTATCCACCAGCGCTTCCTTCTCCCGCAGCCTCTCCTCCGTCCTCATGTCGGCGCTGATGCAGTCGATCTCGTACGGATCGACTGCATCCAAATCCACAAAGTTCGTTTCGTAGAACGCTTTGCGCGCCTGCGCGCGATACGGTATGATCGCGCCGATGACGTTTTCGTCATACCGGCCGTACGGGTAAGCGTGAACGGCCGGGACGCACAATCCTTCGCGTAAAAACGCTTCATCCACCATCTCCATACTCTGCGCGATTTCGCCTTGCGTCATCGTTGTCAGGTCGCTGTGCGCATAGGTATGGCATCCCAGCACCCAGCCGTACGCCGCCATCTCCCTGATCTGATCCCATTCCATCACAAACGGCTTGCCCTCGTCCTGATACCCCGGAGCGATATAGGACGTGCCGCGAATCCCGTATTCCTTCAGTATCGGATACGCAAGCTCATAATCCGAAAAACAGCCGTCGTCAAACGTAAACGCGATCATCGCGCTCTCCGGCTCCGCAGCGGAGCCTGCCGTATCCGCCGTTTTTTCGGCGGCATCCGGCGCGCGCTCTAAAGGCGCGGGCTTCGCTTCCGGCGTTTTTGCTGTCAGTTTAACTGCGGGAAGCAAATCCGCGGCGGAAGCGGCAGGCAAAGCTAAATTCGAAGGCTTGGACGTATTTCCTCCGCCGTTTGTAAAACCGATTGCCGCGCAGCACGCCAGCCAAAGCAAGGCGGCCGCAACCGCCGCTTTTTTTCGTACATTCTTCACAGTGATATGCTATGTACCAACAGGTGATGATATGTCGCGCAGCATTGCGAATATTGCGAAACACATATACCCGGCAATTTATTGCGCTATTTCTTTTTTAATATAGAGAATGCCCTTCAAACGGTAATCTGCGAAAGCGTGTGCCCGATGCCCGCATCAATACGCAGGTTCGCACGGCCGTCAACCGGCGTGGACGATTTGTTGATAAGCACGAGACGGCTGCCTGTATAATAGTCGATGAGCCCTGCCGCCGGATACACCGCAAGCGACGTGCCGCCCACGATTAGCATGTCCGCTTCGGATATCGCCTTGACCGCCGCGTCCATTACATCCATATCCAGCGATTCTTCGTAAAGCACGACATCGGGCCTCACGATGCCGCCGCATGCGCAGCGCGGTACGCCTTCGCTTTGGAGAATATAGGGCAGATCGTAGCTGCGGCGGCATCTCACGCAGTAGTTGCGAAGCACGCTGCCGTGCAGCTCCAGCACACTTTTGCTGCCCGCCGCCTGATGCAGCCCGTCGATGTTCTGCGTGACCACGGCGGTGAGCTTACCCGCGCGCTCCAGCTCAGCGAGCTTTAAATGCGCGGCGTTGGGCGCTGCGCCCGGGCAAAGCAGCTTGTCGCGGTAGAACGCGAAAAATTCTTCCGGGTGCGCGCTGAAAAAAGAATGGCTCAGCATCGTCTCGGGCGGGTACTTGTACCGCAGGCT
>CAYNFL010000078.1:0-3788 GCA_964396465.1 uncultured Christensenellaceae bacterium | reverse complement strand
CAGGCTGTAAAGCCCGTCCTCACTGCGAAAATCCTTAAGCCCGCTCTCGGTGGAAACGCCCGCGCCGCCGAAGAATACGATTCGGCGGCTCTCATCAACCATAGCCTGTAACGCCGCAATACTCATAATATATCATCCTGCTCTATCATACCATAAACGAAGCGTATTTCTATCGCTGGTTATAATAAAAAACCTTCATTGCGGCCGGATGCAATGAAGGTAAATTCAGAACAGATATTGGGTATTCTATTACCGATTCCGGTTGTTCTGGTCGTTTCGGTTCTGTTTGTTTTTATCGTTCTTGTTCCGGTTTTGCTGATCGTTGCGGTTTTTCTGATTGTTGTTGCAGTTGTCATCGTTCTGTTTGTTGATATTCCGATCAGTCCAATTCCGATTTTCGTCCATACTGATTCTCCTTTCTGGATTTCTATCGTTATTATTCGCAATACGAAGGGTACAATATTCTTAAAAACTTCAAAGCGGAGCGATCAGATGCTGATTAAAAACGGAAAAATACTCACAATGGCAGGGCTTAAGCTGGATTCCGGTTGCGTGCTGACCCATGAGGACAAGATCGTGCGCATATCCCAAAGCATTGGCGAGAGCGAAAACACGGACGGCATCATACTCGACGCAAAGGGCGGCTGGGTGATGCCGGGGCTCATCGACGCGCACTGCCATATCGGCATTCAGGAGGAGGGCGTGGGAAGCGTGGGCAATGACAGCAATGAAACCGCCAAACCGATTACGCCGTATATCCGGGCGCTTGACGCGATCAATCCCATGGACAAGGCGTTTCACAGCGCGATCAAATCGGGCATCACGTCCGTGATGGTCGGCCCCGGCAGCGCCAATGTCGTGGGTGGGCAGTTCGCTTTCATCAAAACTCAGGGCCGCCGCATTGACGATATGGCGGTGAAAGCGCCCGCGGCGATGAAGATCGCTCTCGGCGAGAACCCCAAGAGCAATTACAGCGGCAACAATATGATGCCGTCCACGCGCATGTCCATCGGAGCGATGCTGCGCGAGGAGCTGCGCGAAGCGCAAATCTACGCGCAAGGCAGAGAAAAAGGCGGCGAAGGTACGAGCGAAGATTTTACGCGTGAATGCTGGCTGCCCGTAATGCGCGGAGAAATACCGCTCAAAGCGCATGCCCACCGCGCCGACGATATACTGACTGCCATCCGTATCGCCAAGGAATTCGGGCTTAAGATGACGCTTGACCACTGCACGGAAGGCCATTTGATCGCGGATAAAATCGCGGAGTCGGGATTCCCCGCGATCGTCGGGCCCAGCCTTGCTTCGCGCACTAAAATCGAGATTCAGTACATGGATTTTAAAACGTGCGGCGTACTGCATCACGCGGGCGTGAAAGTTGCCGTTATGACCGACCACCCCGTATCGCTGATACAATCGCTGCCGATATGCGCCGGGCTGGCTGCCAAGGAAGGGCTTGGTATGGACGAAGCGTTAAAAGCCATTACGATCAACGCGGCTGAAATCTGCAACGTGGCTTCGCGCGTGGGCAGCCTTCAGGCGGGAAAGGACGCCGATATCGCGATATTCGACGGCAACCCGATGGAGGTTTTCACCCACTGCCTCTGTACGATCATCGACGGGGAAATCGTATACAGAGCCGAAGCGAACGAAAAGGATTGATCGCTCCTGTCAATCTCTTCGTACTGCGTTCTTATTCATGTACCCGCCCACAATAAACAACACGGGCATCGCGAACATGACCAGCCCCCAAACCGTGAATGAAAACACCACGGTGATCAGCGTCAGCACGGCAAGTATGATGCCGGTGACGATAAAAAACTGCGCTTTGGACGGCTCGCCTGCGTTTCGTATGCCGAAGATCCCGATGATCAGATCGACCGCTGCCGGGATCAAAAACGCTACAAAAAGCATGCCTCCGATCCAAGCGCTCAGCGAGCCCAGCATTCCTTCCACGAGCGAAGCCAGCCCCGCGCTGAAGAACAACGACAATATCATCATCAGCGCAAATATGCTGCCGAATATAATATAAAGTACACTGACAACCTTCAATAACACTTTTCCAGGTGCGTTCATATAGAATCCTCCGTTTTTTATAGTAGTATGGAAAAGCTCCTCAATTATGTACAGCCCAACAAATGGTGTATTGACATGCGATAAAAAAAGAGCAGCCGATAATCTCGGCTGCCCTGTTGGTCATTATTTCGTTTTCAGATCAACAATTTATGCTGCTGGGGGCGCCATGGGAACTGCCGGTTTCTTTGTAACCGCCATGATTCCGCCGATGAGGTAGAGCACGATCATGGCGATTCCATACCAACCACCCGTGAACAGGGATACAATGCCCAGTCCGCCTGCGATGATCAGTAATATGCCGCCTTTTTTATCTTCTTTTTTCAATTTGGCCGTTCCGATAAAACCTAAAACAACCGATGCGATCGCAAGCACAATGCCCACAATAAGGAGCGCAACTCCGCCGCCAGCTTGTACGGCAACTTCAGTCGTATCCACGCCGTACTCGGCTGCTGTCGCGGCAAGACCGCCAATCAGCACGCCAACGATCAGTCCTACGATAAGTATTAATGCGACCGCGATGATTCCAAGTATATTGCCGACCAAACCCAATGTTGCTTCTGTTTTGTACATAATCACCCTCCATTTTGATTATTATTTTGAATTAAACCATATATATTGTATCAATTTCCTTTTATTCTGTCAACAATTTGTGAATTTTTTATGAACAAATAATTAATACATGTTTTTACCAAAACAAAAAGGAGACGTCTCCGTCTCCGTTCAGTAACGCTTTTAAAATTCTTTGCCCATGAATATCACCGCGAGCACGCCCGGGCCGGTATGGCAGCCGATCACCGGGCCGACATCCTGAATCTCCACGCCCGCGAACGGAACGTTCTCTTGGATCAGCTCCTTCATGCGCACCGCCGCATCCATGTTGCTCGCGTGCAGCACAAAAGCCGTCTGCGCCTCCGGTTCCTCCACGTATTGCTGGATCGTTTCGAGAAAGAAACGCAGTATCTTTTTGTTGCCCTTCACCTTGTCCGCCGCGACGATCTTGCCTTCGTTGTTGAGCCGCAGTATCGGCTTCACGTCGAGTATCGTGCCGATGGCCGCGGCCGCGCTTGAAAGACGCCCGCCGCGTTTTAAGTAGTTCAGGTCGTCCACCGAAAACCACGCGTGCGCGCGCAACCGGTTTTCAAGCACCCAGTTTTTAATCTCGTCGAGCGATTTGCCTTGATCCTTCAATACCTGCGCGAACATCACGAGCTCGCCTGCGCCCATGCTGATGCGCAGCGTATCTACGATTTCGATGCGCGCGTCGGGGTACTCCTCCTGCACTATCTTTCTGGCGAGGTGGCAAAGGTCGTAATGGCCGCTGAGCGCCGAGGAGAACGAGAGGTACAGCACATCCTTGCCTTGCTTTACCATATCGCGGAAGAAATCGGCGATATCGGCGGGCGGGCGCGTGGAGGTAATCGCCTCGGCGCCGTTTGTGAGCTGCGCGTAGAATGCGTCAAAGTCCGTATTGCGGCCGAGGTCGAAAAGCTTTTCCTGTCCGTCTACGGTATAGGGCATTAAAAATACCGGTATGTTGTGGTCATCTGCATACTTATACGGAATTTCCGTATCCGAGTCCGTTGCCAATATGAAATCTCGCATGGCTTGCCCTCCTGTTTATAATATATGGATAAGTGCAATCTTATAAAATCTGCTTTTTCGCTATAATAGTATCATCCATCCGCTTTTTTTACAAGGCGAATAAAAAACTCCGT
>CAYNFL010000077.1:3047-7984 GCA_964396465.1 uncultured Christensenellaceae bacterium | reverse complement strand
GCCGCCTCGCAGCCCGCGTGCCCCGCGCCCACGACCACTACATCGTATTTGCCCGCGTCATACGCCATATCTATTTCCCCAGACAGAATGTGTCAAATATTTCATCGATGATCGCCTCGGTTGCCGTCATGCCCGTAATCTCGCCGAGGCGTTCCCAAGCTTCCCTTAAGTCGATCGTCACACAGTCGAGGTCGGCCGTATCGAAAACCTTCATCGCTGCCTCAAGGCTTTTCGCCGCAGCGAAAAGGCAGCGCGCGTGGCGTTCGCTTGTGATCATCACATCGTCCGCTTCACCCGGCTGCGGCGGAGAGATAAACTCCAGCAACTCTTGTATACCCTGCCCGGTGAGCGCGCTGACTTCAACAGCGCCGTATCCGAATTCAGCCTGCGCTCCCTGCGCGGTTACTTTACCCGGCAAATCGCTCTTATTGAGCACAACCAGCACATCACCGCACAAGCTTGATAAAACTGCTTTGTCCTCCGGCGTTATCCCCGCGTTGCGGTCAATCACCAGCAGCTTTAAATCAGCTTCGATAGCCGCCTGTATCGCGCGCTCCACGCCGATGCGCTCCGCCTCGTCCGAGGCGGGGCGGATGCCCGCCGTATCGATAAAGCGCAGCAGCACGCCGTTCTTAGTGATACAGCCGTCCACGGTATCGCGCGTGGTGCCGGGTACATCCGTCACGATCGCGCGCGAGCTGCCCAGCAGCGCGTTGAGCAGCGAGGATTTTCCTACGTTGGGCCTTCCCGCGATCGCGACAGCATATCCTTCTTTAATAATGCGTCCCTGCGCGAACGTTCCGGCCAGCTTTTCGGCTGCGGCTTTGGCATGCTCAATGCGCGGCATCGCGTCGCGCCTCACATCCGCTTCGATATCCTCCTCCGGATATTCGATACCCGCTTCAATGATTGCAATCGCTTCGGTTAAAAGCTTTTGTATTTTTTCGATACGGCTTTTCAGCCCGCCGGAAAGCTGCCGCAGCGCGGCTCCCGCCGCGGCCTGCGATGACGCGCCGATGAGCTCCATCACCGCGCCCGCTTGGGATAAATCCATTTTGCCGCTTTCAAACGCGCGGCGCGTGAACTCGCCCGGCTGTGCGAGGCGCGCACCTAGTGCGCTAAGCGCGTCCAACACGCCCGAAAGCACAGCGCGGCCTCCGTGGCAATATATTTCCGCCATATCCTCGCCCGTATATGAGCGCGGCGCGAAGAACTTCACCGCCATCGCCTCGTCGATGCGCCTTCCGCAATGCTCGATATACCCGTGGCGAATCTGCGTGTGCGCCATGTTCCGCGCCGAAAACACCGCATCCAACATGGCGTGCGTGTCCTTTCCCGAGATGCGCACCACGGCAATCGCGCCGCCGCTGGGCGTCGCGGGCGCGTAGATTGTATCGTTATCCAAGCTAAAAACTCCTGCCCGTTTTTTCGCGCCTATCATACCATAGTTTGATTTATTTGCCCATACAGGGTTGATCGTATTGTAAAATAAAAGGCCTCCGCATACAAACGCGGCAGCCTTATATTCACGCCCCGAAACACAAAGCGCAAGATTCTGCAGCGCAATCGCAAAGCGGATCTACATTTCGCCAACTCCAAAGCCTCATCCGCATATAATAACGCAGGACTTAATTGATCATAATGCACATCAGCCCACTGTAATATTGTATAATAAAAAATGACGTTCAAACAGAGAGACACCCCTGTTGATAAACGCCATCGTTTATTATTTTCCTGATATCGATTATAGCATACAACACTAGAATTTCATTTTTTATAAACAATCGCGGGGTATTGATGCCTAATAAACTAAAAATGAATGCGCTGCGGCCAGTACCCGCAATTAAATATCTTCCACCACTTTTTTAGGCACCTTGGAAAACAGCGGGCTGACCGATTCTTTCTCATGGATGCGCAGCACCGCCTCAGCAAACAGCGGCGCAACGGAAACCGTGATAAACTTCTTGCTTTTGACAAGATACGGATTCTGTACGCTGTCCGTACCGATCAGCATCTCAATCGGGCTGTCCTCAATGGCCTTTACACCCTTATCCCGCACGATCACATGGGAGAGGCACGCGATGATGCGCTTTGCGCCGTTGCGCTTTAAGGTTTCTGCCATACCTATCAATGTTCCGCCCGAAACGGTGAAGTCGTCCACGATCATGCAGTTCTTGCCTTCGACGTCGCCGATTACGGTCAATATATGCGCCTGTTCGTCGTGGGCATACCGCTCCTTGTCGCCGATGGCGACAGGCGTCTGCAGGTAGTCGGCGTATTTGCGCGCCTTCTTAGCATACCCCGCGTCGGGCGACACCACAACGATGTTGTCCATGATATCAAGCCCCTTGACATATTCGCACATGATGGGCAGCGACAAAAGATGGTCCACCGGCTTTTTAAAGAAACCCTGTACCTGCGGGCTGTGCAAATCCATCACGACGATGCGGTCGGCGCCCGCCAATTCGATGCTCTCGGCACAGACCCTCGCACGGATGGATACGCGCGGTTCGTCCTTTTTATCGCCTTTGGCATATGAAAAATACGGGATCAGCGCGGTGACGGAGTTGGCGGAAGCGCGCTTTAGTGCGTCCATCCAAAAAAGCAGCTCCACAAACTCATTGTTGGGGTTCATGCCGATGGGTTGTACAACGTATACGTCCTTGTTGCGCACCGTTTCCTTGATGCGTAAAAATATATTACCGTCAGAAAACGTGATGACTTCTGAATCGCCGGGAGAATTCCCCAAGTATTTGCACATCTTTTTTGCAAATGGAATGCCGGAAGAGCCTGCGAAAATCTTGATGTCACTGTCAAAGGAATTCAATGGCTAGTACCCCTTTTTTCCGCCGCAACATTGCGGCACGATCGTACGCACATATTGTAACACTTCTGCAAAGCACAATCAATAACCTGCATGATAAAAAATGAACAAGCGGTGCCGTTTTTTAGCTTAAACACCCGCCCTTGATCGAAACGCTTTCATGCTTTGTTCCAGATACGCGCCGCCGCGCGTCTCCTGCCCGAGCGCAACATCCGGCTTGATACCGCCGTGAAAGTCGCTTCCCGCCGTTACAAATAGTTCATGCGCGCGCGCGCGGCTTTCGTATTCGCGGCACTGCCCGTTATCATGCGACGGGTGGTACGCCTCCACGCCCCAAAAACCCATGCCCTTTAGCTGCGGCAGCAACGCGTCAAACGCGCCTGGCGCCATCAGCCCCGGATGCGCGAGCACAGGCGCTCCTCCGGCATCGATAATCAGCCGCGCCGCTTCGCTGACACTGATCTTCTCATATGGAACATAGCATGGCGCGTCAGACGAAAGGTAGCGCGCAAACGCTTCGTTTGCATCAGTTACATATCCCTTACGCGCTAGTGCACCGGCGATATGCGCGCGCCCCACGATATTGCCGCGATACTCAAGCTCGTTCATATCGACATTCATTCCCAAGCGGCGCAGTTTTTCCAGTATGCGCTTCGCGCGGCTGCGCCGCGCCTGCGCTGTTTGCGCGTTGTGCCAATTGAGCGATGTGTTGCGCCAGTCGATACAAAGGCCAAGTACGTGCGCCGAACCGCCGTTAAAACGCGCGGCCAACTCAATACCCGCAAAAACGGGTACGCGAAACGCCTTGCCCTCAATTTCGCTAAAGCCGCGGCACTCGTCATGATCCGTGACCGCCACACCGACGCCGGCCTGTTCGGCCAATGCCACCACTTCGCCGGGCGTTTTATCACCGTCCGACCATGTCGTATGTGTGTGAAGGTCCAGCCTCATGCTTTGGCCTGCGCTTTGGCGGCGGTTTTAGCTGCGAACTTGTTTTCATCGATAATCATACGCGTGTGCTGCGCTTCGCCGATTTTCTCGTATTCGTCCCACGCGGTGATGTCAAAGGTAAGCCTGCGCCCGTCCACCGCGGTAAGTTCGGCTATCGCCCATACCTTAAAGCCCATGGGCGTTGCGGCCAGATGCTGTGCATCGATGCGCACGCCCACCGTGGAAAATCCGGGCGGCAGCTGCGGCTGTACCGCGTTCATCGCCGCGCACTCCATGAGCGCGATCAAACCGGGCGTTGAGAATACTTCGGCGAGCCCGCTTGAAACCGCCTTCGCCGTATCTTCAAACCGAACCGTCTTCTCCGCCTTTGCGGATAGCCCGCATTCCAGCGCTTTTTCCATAGCGATTCCCCTGTTATTGATGTTTGTTATTGATGTTGGCACGAGGACGGATACACGACCTCGCCCTTTTTTACGCGCATCGCGATGTGCGGGATGCCCGCCTCCATATATTCTTCCCCTTCCGCGCGAAAACCGAACTTCTCGTAAAATCCGCGCACATAGGTCTGCGCGCTGATATTGAGCTCCTCCGCGCCCGAGGAGAACGCCTTGTAGATGAGCAGTCGCAGCGCGAGGTCGCCGATTTTCTGCCCGCGGAATTCGCGCAGCACCGCGAGCCGCCCGATGCGAAAGCTGTTGCCGTCATGCCAGATGCGTCCCGTCGCGGCAGGGATTTCGTCCACGTACACCATCAGGTGCAGCGCACCCTTATCATACGCATCGAACTCCTCTTCTTCCGGGCAGCTTTGCTCCTCGATGAACACCTTGCGGCGTATCAATAAAGGTTCAGAAACATCCTGATTTCCGGGTATAAATACGCTTGTAATCATATCATCAGCTCCTGCAATTCATTTTGGGTCATGGCGTGAGCAGCCGTCTCGCGATATCAAATTTGACAGTGCCTTCTTCGGCCGCCACGTCCACCATCACGACGACGAGCCGGTCGTAGCAGAGGGTGCACTTGTTCGCGGTGCCGCGGTTCGGCACCTCCTGCTCGAAGTCGTTGACGTGCTCGGCGCGGTCGGTGCGGGCCTGCACGGTGCCGTCGTCGCGGCGCTCGATGACGCCGAAAGGACAACCTGCGACGCACGTGCCGCAGCCGT
>CAYNFL010000077.1:0-3037 GCA_964396465.1 uncultured Christensenellaceae bacterium | reverse complement strand
CCCGTAAGCCACGATATCTCGCGCGACTTATCGTTTCCGATCTCCGCGGTACCCGTTTTGCCCGCCATTGTCACGCCCTTAATATCACGCAGCGGCCAGCCCGTGCCACGCGCAGATATTACCCCTTCGAGAATCGGCTCCAGCGTATCAAGGCTGCTGCGCGACACCGCTTCTTTCTTCCATACCGTCGGCTCGCTCTGCTTGACCGTTACGTAATCGAGCCCGTCCGCGCGGCACAGCTTTTCCACGAGTATCGGCTGCATCATATCGCCCGTGCCGTTGGCGAACGCGGTATACATCGCGGCCACCTGCAACGGCGACACCAAAAGCTCCGCCTGCCCGTACCCCATATCGGCAAGCCATTTGTCGTCCACCACGGAATCGACAAGGTTGGCCCCGCCCACGGGCATGTCAAAGGGAACGGCCTCCTCAAAACCTATGCGCGAAAGGTAGTTCAGATACGTGTCCTTGCCCATCTGAATCGCCGTCCACGCAAAATAGATATTGTCCGATTTTGTAAGCGCGTTGTACAGCTTAATCGGCCATCCCGAATCGTCGATGCGCGTAACCGTCCAATTCTTCCCTTCAGGGTGCCATTTGTTGTCAATGATCGTTCCCGAAAACTCCGTATCCTTGGTGATTGCGCCCGCTTCCAGCGCAGCCGTCGCGGTAAACGGCTTGATGACGCTGCCGGGCGGATACCTGCCCATCGTCGCGCGCGGGTAAAGCGGGTCGTTTTTGTCGTTGTTGAGCGCGTCCCATACGTCATCCGTCAGCGGAAAATTGAAAATGTTGTCGTCGTATGAAGGGAAATTCGCCATGGCCTGCACATGCCCGGAGGAAGCGTCCATCACGATCGCAACGCCTTTTTCGCCCTCCTCCAAAAATTCGCTCAATGCGCCGTACGCCTTTTGCTGGAGACCGGAATCAATCGTCGTACGCAAGTCCTGCCCCTGCTCCATGGGCTGCTCCCACAGCGTGCGGATGTTGTCTCCCCACCGGTTCTGAATAAACACGATCTTGCCGTCATGTCCGCGAAGCTCGTTTTCAAATGCCGCTTCCAGCCCCGTTACACCTTTACGGTCGGATGTGTTGTAGCCTTCATCCTCCTCATCCGCGTATGCGGTATACCCCAGAATATGCGCTGCCGCCGCACCCAGCGGGTAATTACGGATGGTTGTATACATCTCGTCGTCGATACCCAGCCCCGGCACCGCCTCGATACTTTCCCGCTGCGCTTGCGTGAGCTTTCCCGGCGCAAACGCGCCGAGCGATACCACCCTGTATTCGTACTTCACAGCGTTGTTGAACTTCTCGACGATGTCCGATTCGGTTAACCCTGTCAGCGGAGATATCACGCTTGCCACCGCACCTGCGTCCTTCACCTTTGTGACATCCATATAAACCGTATCTGCGTACGCGTTCGCCGCAAGCAGCAAACCGTCCGCCGCAAAAATTTCGCCGCGCTGCGCCTCTTGCGTGCGCACGAGCACACTGCACCCTTCCTCCATCTCCGGGAAGATCAGCGAATAATCCCACAGCACGTAACACTTACCCTCTTCGATACGCGCTTTTAATGTGAAGCTATTTTTGAAATCGCCGTATTCCTTTGTCTTATAGATGGCGGTATAGGTAAAAACGCCGTGCGCGTCCGGCCCGGCAAGGTTTTCAATGACAATTTGCGTCACGCCGAGGCCGGAGAATATTGCATCATATTTCGACGTGAATGTTTCCTTCGCGGCCGCATACTCTTTTTCGGTTAATCCCTTTGACGCCTCCGTGCAGCCAAACATGGCGGTATAGTTCATCGCGGTAAAGGCAGTTATATATTCCGATATGTCGTACGCGGGCGCCTCTTCGCCCTTGCACGCGCACAGCAGAAGGGCGATCACGATGCAGAATAGCATTATGCGAAGGGTCTTTGGCATGGGCTGTCCTCCCGCGCCATTATACTATGGAGCGGGGGAGGTTGTACAGGATACAATTTTATGCGCTTTATCCGTTTTATTTTTTGTTGAGCCTGCCCAAAGAATGTGATAGAATACAGGAACCAGGGGCATATGGTTTTCCACCGTCTGTGGATAAGCCGTTCATCGTTTGGGGTTTCAATGTCGGTTCAATGTGTATGACATGTGCATCTATGCTTTTAACACACCGCAATCGGGTATGCCGCTTAATTTTTTCGAGGTGACGGGTACGTGGACTTATTTTTAATGATCTGGGAGAAGTCGCTCGAGATATTGAAGCAGGAGTTATCCAGCGTCCGGTACGACACTTGGATCAAAACGTTGCTTCCCGTCAAAAAAGCCGATTCCATTTTCTATTTTCAAACACTCAACCCGGTTCATAAGGAACTCGTGGAGAAGAGCTACCGTGCCATCATCATATCCGCGCTGGATTCTGCCGCCGCAATGCTGGGCATAGACGGCGGGGACTGCGGCGTAGTTTTCCTCGACAGCTCCGAGGCCGCCAAATTAAAGCAGCAGGCCGAGCCCGGCGAAGGCGCGGCCGCATCGCGTACCACGCTCAATCCCGCTTATACGTTTGAGTCCTTCGTCGTAGGCAAGTCAAACCAGTTTGCTCACGCAGCGGCCGTTGCGGTTGCGGAAAACCCCGGCCAAACCTATAACCCGCTGTTTATTTACGGCAAAACAGGCCTTGGTAAAACCCATCTGATGCAGGCGATTGCCAACCACATCGTCAGCAATAACGATAATTTCACGGTCATGTTCGTTAAGAGCGAACCGTTTTTAAACGATCTTATCACGGCAATACGCACCTCAAAAACAGAAGAATTTCGTAAACGTTACCGCAAGGCCGATGTGCTTTTAATCGACGATATTCAGTTCATCGCGGGCAAGGAGAGCACGCAGGAAGAGTTTTTCCATACGTTTAACGACCTGCACGAGAACAACAAGCAGATCATACTTTCGTCCGACAAGCCGCCCAAGGAAATCGCCAAGCTGGAAGAGCGCCTTCAGTCGCGTTTTGAAGGCGGGCTGATCGCGGATATCCAGCCGCCCGATTATGAAACCAA
>CAYNFL010000076.1:0-8105 GCA_964396465.1 uncultured Christensenellaceae bacterium | reverse complement strand
GGTATTCGCCCGCCGGGCTGTTCTCGATGAGCTCGTATTCGAGCCATAGTACGTTGTGGCTGTCCTGAAGGTCGAGGTTGATCTCCGTCAGGCATGTTTCCTGGCCATAATTTTTGGCGTTGCGCGTTAAAAAATCCGTAATTGGCATGCTACCGTCCTCCCGTTCTACCCCTTAAATTCATTAAAATAATTCACAGGCCGTAAACGTGTACTATTATAAAGCGATATTTGTTTGAAATCAACCCGGAATCAGGATTGCCCTCCTTTTTATCTTTATCATTTATACAGAAAAAGCCCCGGTGCGAAACGCTCCGGGGCGGTAAAATCACATCATATTACAGCAGTATGCACAGCATTCCTCCGCTGCCTTCGTTGATCATCCGCTGCAGCGTCTCCTGTATCTTCATGCGGGCGTCCTCCGGCATGTGCGAAAGCTTGCCCGAAAGCCCTTCCTTGACGAGCTCATGCAGCGATTTACCGAATATGTCGGTGTTCCATATCTTTGCGGGGTCGCTTTCGAACTCCGACATCAGGTATTTCACGAGGTCTTCGCTCTGCTTCTCGCTGCCTACGATAGGCGATACCTCCGTCTGGATATCGACGCGAATGAGGTGCAGCGAAGGCGCGCTCGCTTTCAAGCGCACGCCGAATCTTCCGCCCTGCCTCACCATCTCGGGCTCCTCAAGCGACATCTCATCCATCATGGGCGGCACGAGGCCGTAGCCCGTGCTCTTCGCGCTTTCAAGCGCGCCAGACAGCCGGTCGTACTCCTTCTTCGCGCCCACGAGGCCCTTCACCATCGACACGAGATGGAAATCGTCCTCGATCGGATATCCGCACTCGTCGCCGAGTATGCGGTAGAAAAGCTCCTCGGGGAATTCGAGGCGGATATGGATGGCGCCCTCGCCGAGCTGTATGTTGACTTCGCCCGCTTCCTTCACATCCTCCAGCGAATTGAGCGTATCCATGAGGCCATGGTAGTCGCGCACCTTTTCGAGACGGCCCACAGACCCCGAAACGCCCTTCAATACTTCGTCCATGAGCCAGTGGTCGGGCGAAAGCGCGCGCGCCCAACCCGGCATGTCGAGGTTGATCTCTTTGATCGGGAACTCGTAGAGCAAATTCTCAAGCATCGCGTTGATATCGTTTTCCGACAGCCGCATGATATCCATCAGTACGACGGGCACGCCGTATTTATCCTCCATCGTTTTGCGCAGCCGGATGGTGTCCTCGCTTTGCGGATTCGCCGAATTCAGTATGATGATGAACGGCTTTCCGAGCTCACTGAGTTCGCGCACCACGCGCTCCTCCGCCTGGATATAGCTCGAGCGTGGTATCTCCGTGATACTGCCGTCCGTCGTCATTACGATGCCGATCGTGCTGTGGTCTGTGATGACCTTTCTCGTGCCCGCCTCCGCCGCTTCCTCGAACGGTATGTCGTGATCGAACCAGGGCGTCGTAACCATTCTCGGCATTTTATTCTCCATATGCCCCATGGCGCCGTCCACCAGATAGCCGACAGAATCCACCATGCGCACCTTCATATCCGCCTCATCGTTGATGCGTATCTTTACCGCTTCGTTCGGAACGAACTTCGGCTGCGTCGTCATGATCGTTTTGCCCGCGCTGCTTTGCGGCAGCTCGTCAACGACGCGCTCCTTCTCATGGGTATCATCTAAATTCGGGAGCACCAGCATATCCATAAACCTTTTGATGAATGTCGACTTACCGGTGCGTACCGGCCCGACGACGCCGATGTAGATGTCCCCTCGCGTTCTTTCGGAAATATCCTTGTACAGATTATAGCTTTGCATGGCGCATCCTCCAAAAATATTGGTTTAACACTAGATATATATGAAACCATCGCCGCGCTCATGCCTTATATATCAATAATCTGTATACAAAAAGCGCCGGTTTTTTCTAACCGGCGCTTAAATGATTAAGCCTTACATCAGCACTGAAATTGCGATGAACAGTCCGGCAGTCAGGTTTGCCACGAGGGACACAACGGTGATCTGCGTGTTCAGTGAAGGTCCTGCGGTATCCTTGAAAGGATCGCCTACGGTATCGCCTGTAACCGCAGCTTTGTGCGCGGCACCGCCTTTTCCGCCGAAATTGCCTGCTTCGATATACTTTTTGGCATTATCCCATGTTCCGCCTGCGTTGGACATAAACAATGCAAGCAGCAAACCGGAGACAATGTTACCGGCAATGAAGCCACCCAGCGCGAGTATGCCGCCGTCTCTCTCGATGAAACTGCCGATTAAGCCCACCCCAATCGTGGCAAGTATCGCCATCAAGCCCGCAGGAATGAGCTCCCTTAACGCGCCTTTGGTAGCGATATCGATGCACTTCTCATATTCGGGCATCACGCCTTTCTTGCCTTCCTTTAGGCCGGGTATCTCGGTGAATTGTCTATGTATTTCCGCAATCATACGCTGCGCGTTTCTATCGACACCCATAATCAGCATCGCGGAGAAAAGTGCCGGTATCCCGAGACCAGCCAGCATTCCAAAGAAAACAAGCGGATCCATGATGTCAAAGCTGGTGACCAGCGCGCCTGCCTGCTTGGCAAGCTCCAAAAACGCAGCCAGCAACGCAATGACCGTGAGTCCTGCAGCACCGATCGCGAATCCCTTGGTGATCGCTTTTACCGTATTGCCCGCCGAATCGAGTTCGTCGGTGATCTTGATCACGTCTTCGCCAAGTCCGCCCATTTCAGCCAGACCGCGGGAGTTGTCTACGATCGGACCGTACGCGTCATTGGAAACGATCATACCCACGATTGAGAGCATGCCGAGCGCTGCCATGGCGATACCGAACATGGCGTAGCCTTCACCGATCGGATCACAGAGGAAATACGCAACCGCGGCAGAGATACCGATACCTACCAGCGAGGGAAGCGCACTCATAAAGCCATAGCTAAAGCCAGAGAGTATTGTGAATGCAGGGCCGGACTGGCTGACCTTTGCGACATGCTGAACCGGCTTCTTGGAATCGTTCGTGAAATAGTCCGTAGCAAACCCGATGATCGTGCCGACGAACAGGCCGACAGCCGTGGCACCCCAGATACGGAAATCAAACTTGAACAGCCATGACGCCCCTGCCGTTAATACAGCAAACAGCGCAGTGGTAATGTAGGTGCTCTTGTTGAGCGCAGCACCCGGGTCTTCGTTCTTCTTACCCATTCTGGCCATCAGCACGCCGATAATAGACGCTAAAAGCCCAAGGCTCGCGTAGCATAGTACCATATCGATCATATTGAGCGCGAAACCGATAATCATCGCAGCGAGTATCGCCGCAACGTTTGAATCGAACAGATCAGCGCCCATGCCCGCGACGTCGCCCACGTTGTCGCCCACGTTGTCCGCGATAACGGCGGGGTTGCGCGGGTCGTCTTCTTCAAGGCCCAGTTCCACTTTGCCCACGAGGTCGGCAGAGATATCCGCCGTCTTGGTGAATATGCCGCCGCCCGCCTTGGCGAACAGCGCAAGCGTGGAAGCGCCGAACGAGAAGCCCAACACCGCGTTCGTATCCTTCGTGATCAGATAAAGCAGCGACGTGCCCAGCAACGCTGAGCCAACCACCGCCATGCCCATTACCGCGCCGCCGCGGAAACCGGCTGAAAACGCCTTGCGAATACCCGTTTTTGCAGCGATCGCCGTTTTCACGTTCGCGATGGTTGCCACTTCAATACCGATCTTTCCGGCAAACCCGGAGAACACCGAGCCCGCAACGTAAGCCAGCGTCATTGTGATGTTTTTAAGCGGCTCGGCGTCGCTAGCCCAAATCGGCTTCGGAAGGAACAGGCAGATCAGTACACCCGCAGCCAGCACAAACCATGCCAGCGTCTTGTACTCCCTCCGAAGAAATGCCCTCGCGCCCTTTTTGATCATCAACCCGATATTTTCCATATCGGCTGTGCCACTGGGCAGCTTCTTGACCCATACATAGAAGTATGCGGCCACAGCAAAAGCAAGCAACGAGACAACAATACCAACGATTTCGAATAATAGCAGATTATCCATGTTTAGCCCTTTCTCCTTTTTGTATATTTGGAAACTTATTTAGCAGGCCAAATCTTCATCATGATTTTGATGACCACAAAGAATACCAGTATTACGGCGAAAACCACGCCGATACCGATTCCCATGTATTTCAAACCGTCCATTAACATCGCATTTACGTCTATCATTATTGTATCCTCCTAAGATAATAGTGATATGAGTACGGCGCCCGCGATGATGGAACCGATCTGTCCCGATACATTCGCGCCGATCGCCGGCATCAATATAAAGTTCGACGGGTCTTCCTTCTGCGCCATCTTCTGCACGATGCGCGCCGACATCGGGAAAGCGGATATGCCCGCCGCGCCGATCATCGGATTGACCTTTTTCTTCAGGAACAAATTAATGAGCTTGGCAAACATTACGCCGCCCGCCGTGTCGAATACAAACGCAAGGAATCCGATAATGAGTATGAGTATCGTGTTTAATTGCAGGAAGTATTCTCCCTTCATCGTGGAGCCGATTGTAATCCCCAAAAGCAGAGTCGTCAGATTGGCAAGTTCGTTCTGCGCGGATTTACTCAACCGTTCCAGCACGCCGGATTCGCGAATCAAATTGCCGAACATCAGCGCACCCACCAGCGGCACGCCTTCGGGAGCGACAAAGCCGACCACGATGGTGATGATGATGGGAAGCGCGATCAGCACGGGCTTGCTGACCTTTTTATCGAAACCGGGCTCCATCCGGATGCGGCGTTCCTTTTTCGTCGTGCAGAACCGGATGACAGGCGGCTGGATGATGGGGACGAGCGACATATACGAGTATGCCGCAACCGAGAGCGCGCCGATGTATTTCTGCGCGAACATGTTGCCCACGAATATCGTCGTCGGGCCGTCCGCCGCGCCGATGATGCCGACCGACGCAGCCTCCTTCATGGTGAATATTCCCGGCCAGATCGCATTTGCGCCGATCGCGAGCAGAAACGCCGCAAATATTCCAAACTGTGCCGCCGCACCGAAGAATATCATGACCGGCTGTTTCAGCAGCGGTGAAAAATCGATCATCGCACCGATCGCGATAAAGATTAAAAGCGGAAACAGCTCTGTGGCAATGCCCGCGTCATAGAGCACTTTTAAGAAACCCGGCTCCCCCATTGAATTCTGAATGACCGTCTCCAGCGGCAGATTGACCAGTATGCACCCGAAACCGATGGGCAGCAGCAGCATCGGCTCATACTCTTTTATAATAGCCAGCATAATCAGTATGAGTCCGACGACGATCATTACGCCGTTTTGCCAAGTAAAGGCATCGAATGCTTTTTGCAGAATGTCCATGTTGTTGCTCCTTCATTTAACGAACAATAATAACAGCCATGCTTGTCCGTATAGCTTAAAAATAATTTTTTTGAGATATTGAAATAAAAAATATTCCAATCCCAACCCATTATATATTATAAATATGTGCTTGTAAATTTGCAACGTCAAGGTCAGTCAATTTTCAACAGCAGGTTTTTATGCTACGTCGCAACGCTCAACGCGATTAACGCCTGCCCGGCATAATAGAATACCACGTTCAACACGCCCGACTTTTTTTGCTTGCCCGCGTGTAAGCGGCCATACGCAAGCATCATGTCCGAAATAGCAAACAACGTGCCGCCGAGCGCCGCAAATATCGCGTTCGACTTGGTGACCCCTTCTGCAAACAACATGGATACCGCTTTGGCCACCATCACGCACAGCGCAAGCGCATACACAAACACGAACGGATTCAGCTTGCCTGCCGCATGGCGGTTTACTGCGTAAAACGCTACGCCTACCGCCACAAACCCGATCAGAAGCGCGGCGTCAACCCAAGCCGGGGGCGCGAATACAAAAAATGCGGCGATGTACCCCGCATGTGCTAGCAGAAAAGCGATACATCCCGCTAAAAAGACCCTCTTGTCAGAAAATACGAGCAGTACGTCCCCCGCAACTGAAAAGCACAGCCCCGCCAGTATCAACGTATAATATGGCGGGTACGAACCGATACGCCCGGTATACGCGATCATCAAGAAGCTGACGCTTGCAATGGCTTTGACCAAGAGCCGTTCGGTAAAGTTTCCTTTAAACTTGACCGCCGCGTAAATTCCGGCGAATACGCACATCAGCGCCACAAAAACGTAGCGCATCACTCTTCCTCATCTTCGTAATAGAGCCTTTCAAACTCTTCCCAAACCTTATCCAGCTTCTCTTCGTTTTCGATGGGCATATAGCAGTCGCCGCCCCCCTCGTCCTCCATGATCTCAAGCAGCACGACTTCGCCGTTTTTAATGCCGTCCACCTCGGTTTCGGGCGTCAGCGCCACATAAAAACTGTCCCCGAAATCAAACGTCAAAATGTGCTGAAAATTCACGTCGTTTCCGTTCTCATCCTGCAGTACGACCGTATCGTTGTTTTCTTCCATATGTACACTCCTTTCGCCTGCACCCTATTTCATTATTACCCCAGAAAAAAAGGTTATTCTCTGCGCTATATGTTATGGGTATCGAGATACGCGCGCAGTATATACACGGCGGCGAGCTTATCAATCACCTGACGCCGCTTACCGCGCGACATATCCGCTTCAAGCAGCGTGCGTTCCGCGCTGACGGTCGTCAGCCTCTCGTCCTGAAACGCAATGGCAACACCCAGCGCTTTCACTTCATCCATGAACGCGCGCACCGCAAGCACCGAAGGCCCCTCGGTTCCGTTCATGTTGAGCGGCAGCCCCGCCACAACGAGCTCCGCGCACAGTGCCTTTGCTTTGTCCGCGATATATTGCGCATCGCCCGTTCCGGCGCGCAGGTACGTCTCCACGCCCTGCGCGGTAATCCCGAGCGGATCGGATACCGCAATGCCGATCCTTTTTTCTCCAATGTCTACAGACATAATCCTTTTCATGTTCCCTCATTCCCAACGCTGCGGGCATAAAAAAAGCCGCGCATTTACGGCTTTCGTGATGCCGCGCGACCCATAGCATCCGCGCGCCTTATTCTTCCTCTTCGTTCATATTCTTAATGTACACCTTGACGAATTCTTCGAGCAGTTCGTCGCGCTCGACGCGCTTCACAATCGAACGCGCGTTTTTATAACTCGTGATGTAAGTGGGATCGCCCGAAATGATATATCCGACTAGCTGATTCACGGGATCGTAACCTTTGTCCTTAAGCGCATCACAAACCAGCCATATGACCTCACGCGCAGGATTATCCAGTTCCTTTTCCAAGGAAAACTTCATGGTCTCGTCGACTTTTACCAAAACAAGCACCCCCTGTAGTTTTTATTATATACCACATGTGGTGATATTTCAAACGTTATGACGTGTATTTTGTTTATAATTTACACTCTTGTAACATTTCGTAACGGATTCTAAACAGACACGCGGGACACAACAACATATCGAACCGCGTAACGCCGATTCGGCTTCCACGGTTATCATTGTGTCCCCTGTACCTTAGTTACCCGATGCGATTTTATCCATTTTGGTATTGATTGCGTTTTTGCTTCTTTGTACCACATGTTGTATCTGCGGCCGGATATACGGCATCGCGATTATGGCTGCTGCCGCGCCGATAACGCCTCCCGCAATCATTCCGAGCACCAAATTACCTCTCATCGTTAACACTCCTTTCAAGCAGTCACTATCTATAGTCTGCTCAAAAGGACGCTCATTATTGCTGCCAAATCCATCAACATTCGGAATGGTATGCTACTTTTTGGACTTATAATCCGCAATTGCCGCCTTAATCGCGTCCTCCACCATCAGCGAGCAATGCCACTTCTTTTCTGGCAGCCCGCCGAGCTCTTCTACGATGTCCGCCTTGCTGATGCCTTCCGCCTCGTCCACCGTTTTGCCTTTTGCCATATCGGTCGCGATGCTTGACGAGGCGATCGCCGCGCAGCAGCCGTATGTTTTATACTTGATGTCCTCAATCCTGCCGTCCTTGATGCGCAAAAACATTTCCATCGTGTCGCCGCATTCGCTGCTTCCCACCTCGGCATAGCCGTCCGGGTTTTCCATAGACCCTATGTTGTGCGGGTTTTTAAAATGTTCCAGCACCTTTTCGTTATACATGCTTTA
>CAYNFL010000075.1:0-8245 GCA_964396465.1 uncultured Christensenellaceae bacterium | reverse complement strand
CTTTGTCCGCCCGAAAGCGCCTTGGGCTTGCGCTGCAGTAAATCGGTGATGTGCAATATTTTCGCCGCTTCCATCACCCTTTCCTTAATTTCTTTTTTGGGCACCTTCCTCAGCTTCAGCGCGAACGCCATATTTTCAAATACCGTCATGTGCGGGTAAAGCGCATAGTTTTGAAACACCATGGCGATATCCCTGTCCTTCGGCATCACGTCGTTCATCTTCGCGTTGTCGATGAAAAGTTCTCCGCCCGTTATTTCCTCAAGGCCGGCAATCATTCTAAGCGTTGTCGATTTGCCGCAGCCCGAAGGGCCAACGAATACGACGAACTCCTTGTCATCAATATCCAGATTAAAGTCCTTTACGGCTACGACATCCTTACCGTATACTTTCCTGATGTTTTTCAGGGATAAACTTGCCATTACTGTGCCTCGCTTTCTAATTTCGGTTGAATCACATTTTTTTCTATGGCGCCGTTTGCGATCATCACATTGGCCAGACCGATAAACGAAAACTCAAACAACAGAATGAGCGGCGCCGCATAAAGGTAGAATATCGCGCTGACAATAAAGATCGGCATTGTCAATATCATGAGCACATTGCGCCTCATTTCTATTGCAACCATTGTCGCCGCGTTTTTAATGATCTTGCCAAGCGGCAGATCGATCAGCGCGATCATTGAAAAACAGTAATTTGTATAGCAGAATAACAAAGTGCATACCGTAACGAACAATACAATCGGCACCATGCTGTCATACGCGTTATCGATGGATACGTATCCGATTCCGGCAACCGCGATTATCGCCAGCCACGGTAAAAAAGCGATCCAGCTCTTTATAAAACTGCTCTTGAACTCCTCAAAAAAATCCTTAACGAAGAATACGTTGCCCTCTCTTGCCAGCGTGATCAGCACCCGGTTCATCGCGGTGATTGCGGGCGGTATCGTCACCACGGGCAGGCAGAGCAATATAAAGAGCAGGTTTAGGCCCGTCAATCTCCAAAAATGCGTATAAGAGAGGAATAAAAACCGCTTTACCCCTTTTTCCGGCGGCGGAGCCGTTACGCCTTTGCCCCCTCTATATTGATAAAACAAGCTTTTCAGAATTTTCATCGCTCGCTCCGCTACTCTTATTTCATTAACTTTCCCGCTGGTGCTGACGCATTACCCCTTTACCGCGCCCGCCGTCATGCCCGAAACAATATATTTTTGCCCCAGCAGATATACGATGATTACGGGCAGGCTGGTCAGCGTAATGTCCGCACAGATGAGGTTCCAGTCCCTGAAATACATTCCGAAAAAGTTGTAAACCGCTAGCGTCATCGGCCAGTTGGTTGAACTGCCCAGATAATACAGCGGCAGAACATATTCATTCCATGTATTTAAAAATGTAAGCACCATCACCGTCACGAGTACAGGCTTTAAAAGCGGTATGATTACAGAAAAAAACAGCCTGAGCGGAGAGCAACCATCTATCACTGCCGCTTCGTCGATATCCCGCGGGATCTTTCCCACAAAACTGTATATTAAAAATACGTTGAACGGAGTTTGTATCGATGCGTAAAGCAGAATGATGCCCATCTTTGTATTGTTAATCTGTAATACCTGCATTACCTTCATCAGGGTGATAAAATTGATCGGCATCGTAATCCCAAGAACAATAATGAAATATATGATCTTGTTCGCTTTGCTTCTGTTCCGGGATAAAACGTACGCGGCCATAGCGGAGGTCAGCGTACACAGCAATACGCTGAATACTGAATAAGTCATGCTGTTAATAAAAGCGATGCCCAGCTTTCCCTTTTGTATTACGGTAGCGTAATTGCTAAGCTGTAAAGCATCCGGAAGGCTTAAGTCCATTGCCGCAGCCGCCTGGCTGGTTTTCAGCGAATTCACCAATATTAAAATCAGCGGCGTAATTAAAATGATGGACAGTACCCACGCGATGATATTAACTCCGACCGTTTTCATTATTTTTTTTGCTGCCATTATTCTTCCACCTCATTCCTGTTCATGGCTCTGATCAGGAAATATCCCACGATCACCATAAATATAAACATGATGGAAGAAAGGGTTGTTCCCATCGCGTATTTACCATATCCGTACTCTTTGAATATCCCCGTATACAGCACTTCCGTCGCAAACCCCGGCCCTCCGTTCGTGAGCGCGTACACCGTATCAAAAACCCTGAGCCCGTAAATTACGTTTAATACCGTCGTTACCGTAATCGTTGGCATCAGCATCGGGAATGTGATAGACTTAAATTTCTGCCACGCACCCGCACCGTCCAAATCTGCAGCCTCGTAATACGTTGGGGGTATGGACATAATACCGGCAATAAATATTGTCATAATGTACCCCATACCCTTCCAAATATCCACCGCCATCACGGACCAGAACGCGATTTTAGGATCTGTCAGCCATTGCGGGCCTTTTATTCCGAAAACCTTTAAAAAACCGTTCAGCAAACCGTCCGCAGGATTAAGTATCGACTTAAATATTAACCCGACGATGATTGCGGACAATACTGCGGGGATGTACATAACCGCTCTGTGGAAATTTAAAAACTTTATTTTTTTCGTTAATAACACCGCCAACGCAAGGCCAATTACGTTTTTTGCAATCGTCGTTACAAATGTAAACAAAAGCGTATTGCCCAGATAATTCGTGTATTTAGGATCAGAAAACGCATTTTTATAGTTATCGAACAAATGGTCAAAGGTATAAAATTTCGGCGCTATGCTATTTGTCCAGCCCGTAAACGAATACCCGATGCCCAGTATGCTGGGCAGAAGATATAATACCCCATATAATAACAGCGCTCCGATTAGAAAATACGAGGGATAGATTTTTTTTAACTTCATTTTCGTTCTCCTGAATCCGTATCTGTTTTGGTTCCTGTCACAGCGTATCCGACCAACCCGATGCTTTTATTGTAATCCACAACTCCCTACCCTGATGATTATATATAATCAAAAGTTTCTATGGAATGTACTATACATTTAGAATCCATGTATATTTTAAACCGAATAGATATTAAACCGTAAAAGCAAGCATCTCCCCGGTCCGTTTATAACCGGATCCTAATTCCCGTATCTCATTTTTGAAAGCTTATCATAAGAATAAGGGGCAAGCATTCCTGCCTGCCCCTTATGGCTGTTTTAAGCTATTGCCATGCCGGGTCGCTTGCAGCTGCCGCTTGATCGGCTCTGCTGGTGTCGATGTTGGCAAGCATCGCTGCCGAGTCTTCCGAATCCTGAATGACACTGGCGATTTCTTTGCCGATGTCCATCCACTGAGGATCGATATACTTTGCAGCCGCCTGAAGGACGGTACCCTGCGTGGTATACGTATCGTAGAACTCCTTCACCGTACCCGCGTATTTGGACTCAACGCCGCTGTAAGGCAGTGTCATAAACTTGGGCACATTGTCGATCATGTACTGCAGATTCTCTGTCCGTGCGAGGAATTCCAAATACTGCTTTGCCGCTGCCGCATTCTCGGAACCCGAATAGATAAACCTTGTCGGGCCTTTGGGGTTGACATTGAGCAGTTGGTTATCAGCGACCGGGATCAAGAAGTAACCGATATCGTCTGCCGTAAGGCCCTGGTCCAGATCCGCCACCTGCTGCGGCAGCCCCTGATTGGCAACGGTCATCGCGTACTCACCCGATGCGATTTTCGCCGGCTGATCCGCATATGCGTCCGCCATGTAGTTGTCGCCCCAGTATCCCTTATCAACCATATCTTTGATTTGGTCAATCGCGAGCTTCATTACCGCGCTGTCCGCGCAATTGATCTCATTGTTATTGAGCTTATCGATCAGGCCGGGTTCTGTTTTCTCAAATTGCCCGCCCATTTCGCAGAACCAAAGCACATGATGCCAGCCATCCGATACGGGTTGGTAAATCGGCGTTACGCCGCTTTCCTTAATCGCATCGCAAACCGCTGTGAATTCCGCCCAATTCGTGGGAACCGACAGATTGAGCTCGGTAAATATCTTCTTGTTGTAAGCAATTCCCCATACCTGAGATGTATCCTGTATGGGCTGCCCGTAAAGCTTTCCACTTACAGAAGCTTCAGCCGCCGAAGTCGGATCGAGTGTGCTCGCCCATGCTTCGCCGGAAAGGTCGATCGCGTTCTTCTCGACGTTCAGTGTGGATACCACCTCAACCTTGCCGTCCTGCGAACAGAAGATATCGGTGCACTCCTGCGAATTGAGCTTGGTCTGAAGCAGATTCGGATACTGATCGGAGGGCACGATCTGATAGTCCACTTTAATTCCCGTTTCTTCTGTGAACTGTTCAGCCAGCGTGAGCTCCGCGTCCTGAATCCAGTCTACACTGGCCATCAGGGTAATCGTCACATCCTGCTGTTCCGCCGTCGATTCAGACGGTTTCTCAGCCGCTTGGTTGGTCTCAGCAGCAGCCGTCTCGACGGTCTCCGCCTGTCCGCACGCGACAAGCGACAGCACCATTACCACCGCCAATAATACCATAAGTATTTTTTTCAATTCCTTCTCCTCCTTTTATCATTGACAAATTTTCTTTTAGCAATATATAATCCTTATGCAGTCTGATTATATATAGGCACCTTTATACATGGAATGTATTTTACATTCGTAATTTATGTATTTTTTTCACTCCATATTGGCGGTGTAGCATATGTTTAAAAATACAATAAAGTTTAAAATGATCATTACTTATTCTTTGATTATACTGCTTCCGTTTCTAATTCTCTCAACCTATTTGATCACGACGGAATCACAAAAAATCAATACGAGAACATTCGCCGTTTTAAGGCAGAACTGCGTTGCCATATCCAATTCCATGGAGAGAGAAATCGCCCAAATGAATATCGTATCCTTGAATATCGCGTACTCCTATCTGATCAAGGACGCATACGATAATTATTTGGTCAATCAGGACGATTACGAAAAGCTCAAAGCGTTGAATGAACTCTTATCAAACAGCATCGGCCCCAACAGGCTGGTGGACCAAGCAAACCTGTATTCCAACGTAGGCACCGTTATCGCATCGGGTTTATATAACAATACATATAATTATCCGGTTGAGCAGATGCCTTGGTATAAAGCGTCAAAAAACGGCAATGGCAACCGGATGCTTATTTACTCAGGCGAGGATCCGTATATATCAAGGTATACCACAGACGAGTACGGAAAAGCCTTTCTTTCGTTGATCAGAAAATACTATGGCAGCTATAAAAGTGTTCAGGGATATATCGAAGTTAAAAAATCTGTCAAGCAGATTCTCTCTCAGGCGGTTTCATATAAAAGCGTTTATGGCGAACAGGTGATCATATATGACAGCTATGGCCAGGTAATCTATCCGGATAATTTAAATGAAGACAACTACAAATACGTGGCTAAAAAAATAGCCGCATCCGATCCTTCGTCCGATTTTACCAGCGTCTCAGACGGCAAATCCAATAGTTTTCTTACGTTTACTAAATCGGCGGACGGCATCATCACAGCCGTAGTCATCAGCGAAAATTCGCTGTTTATGCCCGTAAACAGTTATATACTGAGCGTTGTTTTGCTGGCCATCGTTTCCCTCGCAATCGCTTATGTGCTCTCGTACTTTGCAGCCAACCGAATCACTGTACCCATTGACCGTATCTATCGCGAAATACAGCACATCAGCCTCGACGGGTATATGAATAAAAAAGACCTGCACACCAAGATCATCGAATTGAACGTATTGTACAACAGTTTTATCGATATGCAGCACAAGCTGGTGGACAGCCTTAACAAACAGCTGCTCATAAAGAATCAGGAAATGCAATCCAAAATGCTGGCGTTGCAGTCTCAGATGAATCCGCATTTCTTGTTTAACAGCCTTCAGACGATACAGAGCATGGCGGATGCGAATATGGACAATGAAATCATCATCATGTGCCAGTCGATGGCGAATATATTACGATACATCTCCTCGGATACCGAAACTTCCGTATGCCTTGCGGAAGAAATCAAAAACACCAAGGATTTTCTATGCTGCATGATGATCCGATATAAAAACGACTTATCCTATACGATTGACATTCCAGAGGAGATGTATGAAATCAAAGTGCCGAAGTTGTGTGTGCAGCCCCTTGTGGAAAACTCGATAAAATCGTGTACAACCATGCTGCCGCCATACCATATCGATATAAAGGGCCGTGTCAGCAACGGCAGGTATTTCCTCACCATTTCGGATAACGGGCCCGGCTTCAGCGCGGAATCCATAGAGACCATCGCAAATAAAATCAACGAGATCGACTCCACGGGCCTTCTGCCTTCCCTTGAGATCAAGGGAATGGGGTTGTTGAATATATATTTACGGTTAAAAATACTGCACGGTTCGGGCGTCATATTCAAGATCGACAATAACGAAGGTGGCGGCGCCAGTATTATGATTGGAGGCGCTTATGACAAATAACGTTTTCAGAGTGATCGTCGCGGAGGACGAAAAGCTCATCGCGAAAAATATCGCAGAGAACGTCGCATACTGTGACTCCTCTTTTACAGTCGTTCAGGTCTGTTATGACGGCCTTTCAGCGCTTAAAGCGGTTGAGCAGTATAATCCGCATGTGCTGTTCACCGATATCAAAATGCCGCTGCTGGACGGTTTATCGCTGATTGAAAATGTACATAACAACAACCCCCATATCCGCTGCGTGCTAATCAGTGGCTATAACGAGTTCGATTACGCAAAAACGGCAATTAAATGGAAAGCATTCGACTATCTTTTAAAACCGCTGAACAAGTTCGAGTTGTCAAAAACCTTAAGACGAATCAAGGATGAGCTGTTATCCGAGCAGTCCCTTCTAAATTCCGGGCGCGAAACCGCCACAGAGGATATTGTCAAGAGCATTATTCAATACCTCCAAACGAATTATACGAAAGACATCAACTTCTCCCAAATCGCTTCAGATTATAATTTTTCGGCGTCCTATCTGACGAAGATCTTCAGGGAACATACCGGCACTTCTCCGATCAAATACCTGATTGAGTATCGCATCAAGATCGCAAAAGGCTTGCTCAAAGATACGAATCTGACCGTCAAGGAGATCGCGGAAAGAACAGGCTTCATCGATCAGTTCTATTTCAGTAAATGCTTTAAGAACTATTGCGGGGTTACGCCGTCCCAATATAAAGAATAGAATTAGCCTCTTTCAGCGCGTATTACTTTTCCCTCCGGAATATTAACTGCAATAAAAAAGCAGGCGAGCGCCTGCTTGGAGCTGCTTAATTCGATTATTGGCCCGTGACGATCTGCACCGACGCGCTGCAGCCAAAGCGCTGCGCGCCCGCCGCCATCAGTTCCCTTACCGTCTTTGCATCCTTGATGCCGCCGTCTATCTTGATGCCGATCTTGTCCCCGATCTGAGAACGTACGTACTGAACATCCTCGACGCACGCTTTTTTGCCGGTAAGCGCATTGGAGATTTTGATGAAATCGACGCCGCACTGCGAAGCAATGCACAGCGCTTTCTTTTTCTCCTCGTCGGTTAAAACCCCCTGCTCGTAAATCGCCTTGATCTTTGCCCTGCCGCCCGCAACAGACATCATTTCACAAAGGTCTTTCTTGGCCCCCGTAAAGTCTCCCGATTTTAGCGCGACGATCATCATGGAAACGTCGATCTCCGTCGCGCCGTTCATGATCGCCTCGCGTATCTCGGCGCACTTGGCTTTCGTCGAAGCCGCGCCGTGCGGGAATCCCGCCGCCGTGCAAACGGCAACCCCGCTGCCGCGCAGCATCTCCGCCGCCATGCTGACGTAGTAGGGTGAAACGCACACATTGGCGAATCCGTACTTCGCCGCTTCCTCGCAGCCCTTGCGGATCACATCCGCGGAGGCGTCAGGATTCAATAGCGAATGCTCTATCGTTCCCGCGATCCCTGCGCCGGTAACCTTTGGCACACCGCTCTGCACCAGCTGCGCGTAAACCTCATCGGTCACCCGCGCTATAATTTTCTCGATATCCAAAATATCACCCGCCTATTTATTCGCAAGCTTAACCGCTCCATCCATCGAGCAGTGGTCGATTACACCGCATATCGTCCAGTCCGCGATCAGATCATTATCGTCAAAGAACATTTTAGCAGCGCCGCCATCGACATTGACGAGCACGATATCGCCCGGCCCGGAATCCGCGCAATCAAAAGCGATCTCGCGGGGGCCCAAGGGCGCGCCGTCCAGAGAGATAAACTCGATGATCATGAGCTTATGCCCGTAAAATTTATGGTCTT
>CAYNFL010000074.1:3027-8353 GCA_964396465.1 uncultured Christensenellaceae bacterium | reverse complement strand
GCCGCTTCCGGCGGGCTGCATATCGTGGGAACGGAACGGCACGAATCGCGGCGTATCGATAACCAGCTGCGCGGCAGAAGCGGCCGGCAGGGAGACCCCGGCTCGTCGGTGTTCTTCATATCGCTGGAGGACGACCTCATGCGGCGCTTCGGCGGGGAGCGTGTGCAGGGGATACTCTCCTCGGTGAGCAAGGAGGACGACATCCCGCTGACATTCGGGCTTTTAACCAAGCAGATCGAAGGGGCGCAAAAGCGTATCGAGTACCGCAACTTCGAGATCCGCAAGCAGGTGCTCGAATATGACGACGTGATGAACAAGCAGCGCGAACTGATCTATTCACAGCGTAAAATGGTACTGACGGGCGCGGACATGCGTACCAACGTAATGGATATGCTCGAAACGCTCGTGGACGAAATCATGACGATATACTGCCCCGAGGGCGCGTCTTCGGACGAGTGGGATATACCCGCGATGACGGACTATTTCAATAAAATATTTTTACCCAAGGGCAAGGAGCTGTTTCATGGCAAGGATGCTGCGGCTTTAAGCCGTGAGGAAGCGCGTGATTATATACTTGAACTGGCGCATGACTTATATAATAAGAAGGAAGAGGAGATCGAGCAAGCCGGGCAGAGCATGCGCGAGATCGAGCGCATCATACTGCTGCGCGTGGTGGACACCAAGTGGATGGCGCACATCGACGCGATGGATCAGCTTCGGCAAGGCATCGGCCTTCGCGCTTACGGGCAGAGGGATCCCATCATCGAGTATCGCCGAGAGGGCTTCGACATGTACGAGGAGATGATCCGCGACATCCAGCAGGATACCGTGACGATGCTTTACCACGTGAAGATTACGACGAACCCGCAGCGCGGGGAAGCGCCCAAGGAGGTTGCGCCCGCGCCCAAAAAGGCGATGGATTCGAGCGGCAACAAGGTGGGCCGCAACGCGCCCTGCCCGTGCGGCAGCGGCAAGAAATTCAAAAACTGCTGCGGACAGGAGCAGCTTTCATAGGAGCGGTTTGTGTTACAGATTGACGAAGCAAAATTTAAACTGGACGAGATCAAAAGCCTTGCGAAGGAAGCCGAGGCGGGGCTGAATATCGGTGCACTCGAAAAGGAGCTTGGTGACCTGCACGCGGTGATGGAAGCGCCGGATTTTTGGAACAACGTGGAGCAGGCAAACAAAATCAATAAAAAGCTCAAACCGATTGAGGATAAAATCGAGCAATACCGAAAGCTGAATAAGCGCATCGAGGACGCCGAGGTGATGGTCGATCTGCTTGAGGAAGCGTATGACGACGACACCGCGGATGAATTCTTAAAAGAAATCGTACAGCTCAAAAAGGACACCGCCGAGCTTCGGCTCAAGGCCTTGCTGCGCGGCGAATACGACGCCAACGGCGCGATACTCTCGCTGCACGCAGGTGCGGGCGGCAGCGAGGCGCAGGACTGGGTGGAGATGCTCTACCGCATGTACGCGCACTGGTGCGAGCGGCACCGCTACGCCGTGCGCGAGCTCGACCTGCTGCCCGGCGAGGAAGCGGGCATCAAGAGCGTGACGTTCGAGGTGGAGGGGCTTAACGCCTACGGCTACTTGAAGGCCGAGAAGGGCGTGCACCGGCTCGTGCGCATATCGCCGTTCGATGCGTCCGCGCGGCGGCATACCTCGTTTGCGTCGCTCGACGTGATGCCGGACCTTGAGGACGATGAGGGCGATATCGAGATACTGCCCGAGGATATCCGCGTGGATACCTACCGGTCTTCGGGCGCGGGCGGGCAGCACGTCAACAAGACGTCTTCCGCGATACGCATCACGCACCTTGCGACGGGCTTCGTGGTGCAGTGCCAGAACGAGCGCTCACAGATACAGAACAGAGAGACCGCGATGCGCATGCTGCGCGCCAAGCTCATCGAGAAGCGCGAGAGCGAGCGCATGCAGGAGATGGCGCAGATCAAGGGCGAGCAGAAAAGGATCGAGTGGGGCAGCCAGATACGCTCTTACGTGTTCCACCCGTACAGCATGGTGAAGGACCACCGCACGAACGCAGAAACGGGCAACGTGATGGCGGTAATGGACGGGGAGATCGATATGTTCATCAACGCGTACCTTTCGGAGTTTTAGCCGTGTACCGCGCGGTCGTGTTCTTCTTCAGCGGCACGGGCAACACGTGGTGGGTGGCGGATAAAATCCAAAAGCTGCTCGACGCCAAAGGCGTCAACGCCGATGCTGTTTCCATCGATTCGCTGACGCCGCAGAAGGCCGGGTGGTGGATCAAGGCGGCCGACCTCGTGCTTTTCGGCTGGCCGGTGTACGGCTCTGACATGCCCGAGCCCATGAAGCGCTTCGTGGACGGCCTGCCGATGCTTGAAAAGGGAAAGCACGTCCACGTGTTCTGCACGCAATCCGCGTTCTCGGGCGACGGCGCGTGGCACTATCACAAGCATTTCAAACAAAAAGGCCTCATCATCGACAGCGCCGAGCATTTCATTATGCCGAACAGCAAAAACGGCGGCGAGAGCGACAGTTACTACAGCGCCATCATGGAGCGCTGCGCGAAGAGCGCGGAGCGCTATATGGAGCGGCTGCTTTCGGGCAAGGCGCGCATCAAAGGCAAATACGGCGGCGCTTTGGGCGCTTTGCAGCGCGGGCCGTTTAAGCTATACGCCAAGCGCGCGAAGGCGCAGGTGCGCATCAATACCGAAAAATGCACCGGCTGCGGGAATTGCGCGCAGCTTTGTCCCGAGCAAAACATCACACTGAACGGCAAGGCAACCCCTCTCGATCACTGCGCGCTGTGCATGCGCTGCGCGGCGTTCTGCCCGGCCCACGCCATCGCCGTTCCCGGCTGCGAGTCCCCCTACGCGCTGCACGACAAGCGCTTCAAAGCGGGCATATTCAGGTAAGGGCATCACTGTATCATCTGACCCGGCATGAGAGTGAAGGGAAAGCAGCGTTTATAATTATGGCAATAGTGTTTATGTCAGCCGGTATCGGAACATGCCATGATATATTTGATAGGGTGCATATATGATAAAAATCGCAATCGTTGAAAGCAATAAAAAGGATTTTCTTGATTTACTCCTATTAGCTGATGAACAAGAATCGATGATAGACAAATATTTAGAACGGGGTGAGCTTTTTGCATTATACGATGGAAACTTAAAAAGTGTTTGCGTAGTTACGCGGGAAAGCGATGATGTTTGCGAGTTAAAAAATATAGCCACTTATGAAAAATGGCAAGGAAAAGGATATGGAAGCAAGCTTTTAAACCACATATGTTCACATTACAAGGGCAAGTATCAGGCAATGCTTGTGGGAACAGGTGACATTCCATGGATAATACAGTTTTATCAGAACAACGGTTTTAAGATTTCGCATCGGATTGAGGATTTTTTCACAGACAACTACGACCACCCAATATTTGAAGATGGTGTTCAATTAGTCGATATGGTTTACTTGAAACGAAACCTTTATGAATAGTTTAATCAAAAATGGCCAGTAGGCTCCTCCTTACGATTAAAGTCACGGTAGAGGAGAGAACGTAACCCCGGATGTGCCAGCTGCTCCAGATTGGCGGGCGGGCATGGTATTATATAAACCGATGTGTGCGCATCGGCTTTTTTCGTATTCACCTTTGTGTATACATCCCTTGCTCCCCACATATACAACTTGTGGAATAAGCCAATAGCAATAATGCGCAGATTGCATCATTGTCTAATACGTGAGCGGTTTTATACCGAAAAATGAAGCCAAAAAATGTAGAAAATGTTGACTAAGGTATTTATGGAAGATATAATCATTAAATTCCGACATATATGAATCCGCCGCTTGACCTTGGCAGGAGACGAGCTGAGCATAGATATGAACATCGTTTATGGCTAAGCCTTCTCCAACCAAAAAGCGCAAGCCGCACCTGAAAGGAGCTTTTCAATGAAAATTACCTCGGTGGACCACATTACTATCAACTGCTGCAAGGTGCAGGAAACCTTCGACTTTTATGAAAACGTACTTGGCTTGAGCCGGATCGATACGGTCGATTTAGGGGATCATGTGTTGCACTTATATCAACTGCCGGGCCTCAAGCTGGAACTGATCGAATACAAAGGTGAGCAAAAGCACGTTCATGCGGGCAACACGGATATCGGCGTGTACCGTCACTTTGCCATTCGTGTGGATGATATCAATGAAGTGCAGCTGCGTTGCGAAAAGGCAGGTTACGGCATCAATCTGGTGCCAACAGCGATTTCGCAGCTTAATGGCCAAGTGGTTATGCTGATTGTCGACCCTAATGGCGTCGAAGTTGAGATCATGCAGGACTAATCGGCCTTGCTTTTGTTTTGGCAGGAAAACGAAAATTGGCTGATTACATTATTATGGAATTTTTTAAACGGAGCATCGAACAAGTCCACGGAAACTGAATATGATCAGGAACCGTGGATTTTTTTTGATGTGCCAAGAGTGGTTAGCAATAGCTTTGGTTATTTACTCTTATCCCACACTCCACGTATACATCCCTTGCTCCCCACATATACATTACTGAATAAGCAGGATGAAGGAGCAAGGGACATGTATATTGAGGAACAGAAAGAAAAACCGATGAGCACCGCGCCGCACAAGGTCGTGATCGACTCGCGCAAGAAGCTTGTTATCACGGCGGTCGAGGATGTGGACAGCTTCAACGAGAACGAGGTGATACTGCTGACCAACCACGGCTTCATCACCGTCACGGGTGACGATCTGCATATCGCGCGGCTCAACTTAGAGGAGGGGCAGCTCATCATCGAGGGCGGTATCCAAAGCCTCGACTACGCCGACCACGAGGAGCAGCGCCAGAAACGCGGCGGCCTCGCCAAGATGTTCAGGTAGGGCGCCGTCATGGAAAACGCCGCGTCGCAGCCTTTAATATTCATGATCACCGTCTACGGCGGTATGGCCGCCGGGGCGGTGTACGACGTATTTCGGGGCATCCGCAGCGCAATGAAGCGCGGCCGCTGGCTGGCCGCGGTGCTCGACACGCTGTTCATCATCGCGCTGGGGCTCATCGTGGTGTTCGTGCTATACAGCGCCAATATGGGTGAGCTTCGGCTGTATACGTTTGTGGGGTTCGCGCTGGGTTTCGCGCTCTATATCGTGGGTGTCTCGCCTTTCATATCGTACCTTGCGGCAAGAATCAGGGACGCAGTGAAGAAACGCCAGAAAAAATAGCGCCTAAAAAAAAGGAACTGAAGCCCTCTGTGTCGAATATATCCATTCAGTGTATATATAGAGAGATGGGACACCATCCGGGGATATTTTGTGAGGGGTCATGAAGAAGAGGACGATA
>CAYNFL010000074.1:0-3017 GCA_964396465.1 uncultured Christensenellaceae bacterium | reverse complement strand
GGCAAGGATCAGGGACGCAGTGAAGAAAGGCAAAAAAAAATAGCGTCTTAAAAAAAGGAACTTGCCATTGCCGTGTCGAATACACAAAATCAGGGTATTGATATATACAGAGATGGAGAACCATCCGGGGATACTTTGTGAGGGGTTATGAAGAAGAGAACGATAAAGCTTCGGTTTAAGCTTTTGCTATTAATACTGTTCCTTGCGTATGCGGCATTTTTGATATTGACGCAGCAGCGCAATATCAGCAGCCTGCTTGCGGAGCAAAAGGCACTCAGCGAGCAATATGATCAGCAGCAGATGGAACTGCAGCGCCTTGAGGACAAAAGCGAGTATATGAACACCAAGGACTATATCGAGGATACCGCGCGCGCGCGCCTCGGCTACGCGTATGAGGACGAGGTGATTATGACCACGCCGGGCAGCGGCACGAACTGACAGCACTTGCGCCGAAAGGCGCTTTTTTGTTGCCTTTTTATCCTGGCGGCGATATGATGGGGCATATGCGGCATGGAGGGCAGCGATGGAATACTATGCGGTTGTGGACTTGGGGACGAATTCGGCGCGGCTGATGGTCGCGCATCTGAAGGGCGGCGAGGTCCGCGCGGATATGAAGACGCTGAGGATGGTGCGTATCGGCGAGGGGATGATCGGTCAAAGGCGCATCGTGCCCGCAGCGATGGAGCGCGCGGCAGGGGCGCTGAAAGAATTCATCCAAATTGCGGGCGGGTACAACGTAGGCAGGCATTTTTACTGCTTTGGAACGAGCGCGGTACGCGAGGCGTTAAATTGCGAAGCGTTTGTGCAATACATCCGCCGCGAATGCGGCGTTGAAATCGACGTGATATCGGGAGAGTCGGAAGCCTCGCTGGGGTTTGCGGGCAGCGTGGAAGGCTACGGCGGCATGTTCGATATCGGCGGGGGCAGCACGGAGGTCATGTTCGGAAGCTTGCAGGATGTGTGGTATCAAAACAGCTTTGCCGTCGGCACTGTGCGCTGTCACGCGATGTTCCCGGGCGGGGACGAAGCAACCCCGGAAGCGTTTGAAGCCGCGCACCGCCACGCGGCGCGGGTTTTCTCCGTGATACCCGACGCAGGCGATACCGTGTTCACGGGTATCGGCGGTACGGCGACGGCGCTGGCAGCGATCGATTTGCAGCTTAAGGAATACGATTCTAAGCGCGTGCAGGGGCATATGATTACGCTGCCGCGCATGCAGCAGCTATGCGCTTTGCTGAAAGGCATGACGAAGGAACAAAGAAAATCGGTTGCCGGGCTGTAGGACAAGCGTGCCGATGTGATCGTATTCGGCGCGATCATCGCGCTGGAGTTTATGGAAGCGGCGGGTGCGGATCATATCACCGTGAGCGACCGCGACAATCAGGAGGGTTACCTTGCGCTGAAACTGGGGCTGATATAGCGCTTTATCCCACGGGGTTGCCCGTGATGATTTCAAATGCGCAGCCCCATTTGTATACCGAGACGCGTGGGTTGTCGAACCGGATGAGGTATTCGCAGCCACCGTGGCGGAACATCACGCCGCTTTTAAAACTGAGCGCGATACCGGTGATTTCTTTGAGATGAAAACAGAGGTTTTGTATGATCAGCGCGCTGCGCGTTAAGCTCAGCGTACCCACGGCGGCTTCGCGTATCGCTCCGCCATCACATTCGCTGCGCGTCAGGCGGGCGCACTCGTCGCTTATCAGCGTTCCGCCGGTATGGGCAGCAATGTATTCCTTTAACCGTTCATACTGCCACGCGTTGAGCGCTGAAGCGTTGTCGGCGGGAAGAAAGCCGCGCACCGCGCGGATATGCCCGCAGGCGTCCAGAACGTATTCCGCGCCACAAGCCGAACAATATATGCGATGATCCTGCGTTAGTATCGTACCGATGCGGCCGCACTCCGGGCACAAGTACAACAACCTCTCAAAGCCCTCGGCTGGCCCTTTGCCGCGGAAGCGCAGCTTCTTCCGCGATTCCCAAACCGCTTCGTCGTGCGCCAGCGCGGCGCTGACCTTTTCCGAGATCTCAGTTAAGCTGAGACGGCCGATATCCTGCGCGCCCAATAGCGCGGTGAGCTTGATCTCGACGCGCCCGCGTCTGCGCGTATCGGCCCAGCGCGGCCCCGACAGGTAGCTGCCCGCGATGCGCGCTGTGACGACGGGAACTTTAAGCATGTGGATGAGCTTAAACGTCGCGGGCGAAATGGGCATGGTGTGCCCGTCCCAGCTGCGCATGCCCTCAGGGAATATGCCGACGATGCCGCCCTTTTCCGTAACGTGTACGATCTGCCGGACGGAATTGACATCGCTGGAGAACTTGCGTTTGGGGATGTAGCCGACCCAGGTTAAGATCGCACCAAGGAGCCGGTTTTTAAACACGGTATCCGTGATGACAAAGGAGATCGGGCGGATCGTCAGGCACTGCAGCAGTAATCCGTCAAAGTTGTTGCAGTGGTTGCCCAGCAGCACGAACGCCCCCTTGGGCAGTTTATCGGAATCGCGCGAAAGCTTCATATTATATGAGATGCGAAGGTATAGGCCGACAGTAATTTGATACAGCGCGGAGATCGCATACAGCAGAACCGTTTTTATGAATCGCGCGAGTGGATTGCTTCGCTTGACACTCAATACGCATACCCTCCGGTTTTTAGATTACCTGCAGGATGGCAGCCGGAATAGCGGCGGCTCTGTCCTTTCATTAGTATATAACATGGACGCTGCAAAATATAGATTGATAATATAATAACGCGAAATTTGCGCGAAAGCATGTAGGAAGCTTTGCAGCCGCAATATCCGTCAAAAAAAGGGCATAGAATTTGTATACAACGTATAATGTTTTTGATAAGCGGTCTTTACGGCGCGCCGTGCAGATGGTATATTATTACGTGGCGGCGCGGTCGCCGTGGAAAATGATACGCTTGGCGTAAAGGAGACGGGGCTCATGAGGATCGGCCTTGCGCTGGGTGGCGGCGGCGCTAGGGGCATTGCGCATATCGCATACTTAAAAGCGTTGGA
>CAYNFL010000073.1:989-8359 GCA_964396465.1 uncultured Christensenellaceae bacterium | reverse complement strand
GCTTGCCGCGGTTCGTGATCTTGGAGAATATATGATTCAGTTTTTCGGCAAGGCCCTCAAAAGCCATTTTCGCTCTCCCATATGCCCGATATCTCTTCGAGCGCTTTCTTAAGCGCCGCTTCATCCTTTGCGGTTTCCCGCGCGCGATTGAGTACCAGAATTGTCTGCGCGCGCTTGCCCGAAAGCCCAAGCTTTTGCTCGGTATCATGCAGCTTTTCGCGCGCCTTCTCGATGCCGTCGCGTACCGCCTGCCGCGTGGTATTTTCTATCTCCGCGATCTCGGCAAGCGAGTAATCCTGATTGTAGTACATATCGCACAGCGCGCGCTGCTTTTCGGTGAGCAGCCCGGCGTACATGTCGAGCAGCACGACCGTTTCAAAATCCTTTTCCACCACCGCCGCCAACCACTTCAAAATAAAAGCTGTAAAGCAAAAATACTTTACAGTAGAATTATAGCAATTCTAAACCGTTTGTCAATATGTTTTAAAATAAGCTTATTGAAATTGTAGATTGCATTAATTATTTCTTACCATTTATGCCAGATCATTCTAGGCTAATAATAATCGCTGCTGCAAAAAAACGCTGTAAATAAAATAGATTTGAACATTGTCTTTTACCATTGTATTATATATAAATAATTTATATTTTATTGTAATATTATTATTGACGGGCAAAAGCTTTGAAAAAGTTTCTTGTGATGCTATCCATAATGCTACTATGCCTTATGCCATCCCAAGTTTTAGCTGATAGCCCATCAAGCATTTATTATGATTATAGAGTCCAATTCATTGATTTATTTATTCCGTTACTATTTACCGTGATTATCGAATGGATAGTGTCTTTATTCTTTAAACTCAAACCCGGAAAATACGTAGTAATAATTAATTTTATATCAAATCCAATAATGAATATTTTACTTATTTTATCAGCGAATTATTTATTCAATAACGGGCTGTCATTTGTAATCCTTGAACTGCCACTCATAATACTTGAAATCATGGTCATGGGCGCTGAATTCTTGTTCTACACATGGAAGTATAAAGGCTATACTAAAAAAAACCTATTATTGTTCAGCCTTGTAGCTAACGCGGCAAGTTGGGGGCTATACACTCTATTTGGTGTGTTAATCGGAATATAAACCCGAACCACAAAGCGTTAAGGGGATAATCTCTTTAACAAGAACTTGATCACTCGTTTTACTCCATTTATGGAAAAGGTACTGAATGAAAACATTTCTTTGAGTTGGGTTTTAATACGCTTTTCTGATTTTTCGTATACTAAAAACAAAAAATGAGATTCTGAATATTGTTATTTCAAATCATAATCAATAATATTTATTTCTGGATAACCGTCGCTATCCAATCAAACTCTTCGCAAACGCCTCCGCGTCGAACGGCTGCAAATCCTCCATGCCCTCGCCCACGCCGAGGAATGCCACGGGCAGCCCAAGCTCGTGCTTGATCGCAAGTACAATGCCGCCTTTGGCGGTGCCGTCGATCTTGGTCAATATCAGTCCGGAAAGCTCCGTCACCTGAGAGAACTCCTTCGCCTGCGATATGGCGTTCTGCCCCGTCGTCGCGTCCAGCACGAGGTAGGTGCGGCGATGCGCCGCGTCGTAGCGCTTGCCAATCACGCGGCTGATCTTCTCGAGCTCCGTCATGAGGTTCTTCTTGTTGTGCAGCCGCCCCGCCGTATCGCATATCACGAGGCCGGTGCCGCGGTGCGCCGCGGAATCCACCGCGTCAAACACGACCGCCGCCGGATCCGCGCCTTCGCCGTACTTGACCACCTTCGCGCCCGCGCGGTTTCCCCATTCGCTAAGCTGCTCCGCCGCCGCCGCGCGAAAGGTATCCGCTGCGGCGAGTACCACGCTTTTGCCCTGCGAAATGTAGTGGTGCGCAAGCTTGCCGATCGCCGTGGTTTTACCCACGCCGTTGACGCCCACGATGAGCAGCGCGCCCGGAAGCGCGATATCGTCCTGCCCGCCTTGCAGCATCTCCGCGATGGTCTGCGTCAGCAGCTCCTTCACGGCGGCGGTTTCGGTTACTTTCTGCTCTTTCACGCGCTTTTTAAGCGCTTCGATGATGCTGCCCGACGCGCCCGCGCCGATATCGCATAGTATCAGCGTTTCCTCAAGTTCGTCGTAAAAATCCTCGTCGATCTTTTTAAACGCAGCGAGCACGCCGCCCACTTTGGACGATATGGTATCGCGGGTTTTTTTAAGCCCGCCTTTGAATTTTTCAAATATGCTTTCGGCCATATTCCCTCACTGGTTCAGTTTTACGGAGAGCAGCTTCGACACGCCCTTCTCCTCCATCGCGAAGCCGTACAGCGCGTCGCACACCGCCATCGTGGGTTTTCGGTGCGATATCACGATAAACTGCATCTTCTGCGAATATCGGCTTAAATATTCCGCGAATTTGTCCGTGTTGGCGTCGTCGAGCGCGGTGTCGATTTCGTCAAGTATGCACACGGGCGAGGGATTGATCTTTAACAGCGCGAACAGCAGGCTGATCGCCGTGAGCGCTTTCTCCCCGCCCGAGAGCAGCGAGAGCCGCTGCATCCTCTTGCCGGGAGGCTCTGCGATGATGTCGATATCGCACTCCATGATATCGCCCTCCTCAAGCACTAGCTCCGCGCGCCCGCCGAACAATTCCTTGAACGTCGCGCCGAAGTGCTTGTTGATCTGCTCGAAGCTCGTTTTAAACGTGCGGCGCATCTCGACAAGCAGCGATGCGATGAGCACGTGCAGATCCTGCTCCGCCTTCATCAGGTCATCCTTCTGGGCGGTAAGCGAAGCGATGCGCTCGGTAAGCTGTTGGTATTCCTCGATCGCGTTGGGGTTGATGCTGCCCATGTCGCGCAGACGCTCGCGCAGCTGCTCCGCCTCGGCTTGCGCCTCGCCTACGTTGATGGGCGCGCGCAGCGGCAATACATTGGCGTAAGTAAGCTGGTATGTATCCCACAACCGGTTCTGCGAGGCGACCAGCCCCGCGTCCGCCTTCTCCGCGGCGACCTCCATGCGGATGCGCTTCTCCGTGAATTCGTCCAACTGTGCGCGCAGCGACGCCAGTTGCTCCTCGCGCTCCGTGATGCCCTTTTGCAGCGTTCCGCGGTTTTTTAACATATCCCCCTGCTGCGTTTTCAGCCCCTCGAGGTTCGCGGTCTTCTGCGCCAGCAGCGCTTCAAGCTGCGCTTTTATTTTGTACAGATTCTCCTCGGTTTCCGCGCCCAACTCCAGCGTTTTACGCCTCGCCGCCATCGATTTTTCAATATCGCGCGTCTCCTGCTCCAGGCGCATGTTGTCGCTCAGTATCGCCGCGTTCTCGCGGAAAAGCTCCGCGATGCGAATCTCCGCGTCGTGCAGCTGCTGTTTCTTTTCTTCAATCAGTGCGGCGTTCTTGTTGTACTCCTCTTCCATCAGCGCGAATTCTTGAATCTCCGCTTCACCCGACTGCTGCATCGCGCTCTGCCGTCCCGCTGCCTGTTCCAATTGTATGCGCGCTTCGTCGAAGCCGCGCTGCGCATCCTCTTTCTCCGCTTGCAGCGCTTCCAGCGCTGTTGCGGCTTCCGCTATGGCGGATGACAGCGACTGCTGTTTTTCCCTGCACGCGGCAAGCGCGATTTCGTTTTGCTGCAGCGCTTTCCGCGCCTCCTCAATTTCTTCGCCGGCCTGCGCGCGATGCGCTGCCTTTTGCTTCATCGCGGTTTCCAGCGAAGCGGCCTGCTTCAGCAATTCCTCCGCGCGTTGCTTCAGTTCCTCCTCACGGCGTTCGCGCGATAAAAGGCCGCCCGCCTCGCGCCGCATACTTCCGCCCGTTATTGAGCCGCCCGGATTGAATACGTCGCCCTCCAGCGTGACGACGCGCAATGCCGTGCCCGTCTTGCGCGAAATGCGTATCGCGGTGTCGCTGTCCTCCACGATCACCGTGCGCCCCAGCAAAAAGTCGATCGCGGGCTGCACGTCTGTATCGCACGCGACGAGCTCGCTCGCGATACCCAATACGCCCGGTTCTTTGATATCGGCACGCTCCTGAACAGACAACGCGCGCGGCTTTAGAGCTTTGACCGGCAGGAATGTCACGCGGCCCATGCGGTGCTCGCGCAGGTGCGCAATGAGCGCTTTGGCATCGTACTCATCGCCGACGATCACGTTTTGCAGCGCAGCCCCCAAGCACGCCTCCACGGCTGCTTCAAACTGTGCGGGCACGTTCATTCGATCTACGACGACACCCATGATGCGCTTCGACAGTTCCGGATTATTTTTAGCGGACAGCATGAGCTTTCTGACGCTGTCCATGTAGCCTTCAAAGCTGTTTCTCATATCGGAGAGCAGCCTTGCCGAGGCCTCGCCCGCCGCAAGCTCGCGCTTCGCTTCGTCGAGCGCCGCGGTGTCCTTGGCCGCTTGCTCCTCGAGCCGCTTCAGTTCAAACACTTTTTCGTTGAACGCGTCTCGCAGCTTCGCAGCGTTTCCGCTCAGCGCCGAAAGCTCTCCCTCCGCGGCAAGCAACGCCTGCCTCGTGTGCTGCTGCTCCTTCTCCGCTTTTTCAATGCGTTGCTCCGTCTCTTCAATGCGCCGCGCCGCGTTCCGTTGCTTTTCTTCGATCGCGAATATCTGGTTCTTGATCTCACCGAGCTGCTCGACGGATTTGAGCTTGGCGTTTTGCACCGCTTCGATATGCTTAATCTTGTCCTGAAACGCGCCGGTCAGCCCCTTAAGCTCCGCGCCCAGCCGGTCGGCCTCGGCACGGCGCTCGGAGAGCTCCTGCGCGGCCTTTTCCGCTTTTCTTGTGTTGGTTTCGCGGCTTTTTTGGTTCGCTTTCCCGCGTTCCTCCGCGTCCGCTATTTCCTGCGCAATACGCTGTTTCTCTTTTTCATTGTTCGCGATGCGTTCCCCGCAGAGCCGTATTTCGCCCTCGGTGCGCTCGATCTCCGCCATGCTGCCGCTTAAACTTTCGGATAGCGCGTCGCCCGCTTGCTCGAGCTCACGCAGGCTGCTTTGCTCTCCCGCATGCCGCTGATTCAGCTTTTCGATTTCGCTCTCGATTTGCGCGCGCTCCTCCAGCAAGCCTTGCTTGTCCGCCTTTAGCTTTTCGATACGCTCCTTCGTGCGGTCGTAATTATGCAAAAACAGGTTGATGTCGAGATGCTTGAGCCTTGAAGCGACCTCAAGGTATGCCGCCGCGTCATCCGCCTGATTTTTTAGCGGCTCTACGCGCAGCGCCTGTTCCACAAGGATATCTTCCACGCGCACGAGATTGAAGCGCGTGCGCTCCAGCTTTCTTTCGGCTTCCTCCTTGTGTACGCGGAACTTCATGATGCCCGATGCTTCCTCAAATACGCGCCTGCGGTCGGACGATTTCTCGCTCAGTATATCGTCGATCCTGCCCTGCCCGATGATCGAATACCCTTCCTTGCCGATTCCGGTATCGCGGAACAGGTTCAGTATGTCCTTCAATCGGCATTTTGCGCCGTTGATCGAATACTCGCTCTCCCCGCTGCGGTGGAGCTTTCGCGTAACCTGTACCTCCGTAAACTCCGCGCCTACGCGCCCGTCAGCGTTGTCAAATATCAATGTCACTTCGCAATAAGAGCGCGGCTTGCGCGATTGTGTGCCCGCGAAAATTACGTCGGGCATCACGCTTCCGCGCAGCGCCTTGGCGCTTTGTTCACCCAGCACCCATCGCACGGCGTCGGAGACGTTGCTCTTGCCGCTGCCGTTGGGGCCTACGACGCCCGTGATGAGTCCGCTCAGTTCAATCTCCGTCTTTTCGGGGAACGATTTAAATCCGGACATTTCGATATGCTTTAAAAACAAGTCGCGTGCTCTCTTTCAATTATTCAACCGGCATCCAAAAAAAAATCGGCATCACTGCCGAATGCTGCCCTTTATCTAGCGTATCTCCACCAGCAGTTTAATCGAGGTTCTCGAAATTCCGTCTATATCCACGTTGGTGAACGCAGGGACTACAACAATATCGACACCGCGCGGTGCCAAGAACCCGCGCGTGATCGCGATCGCTTTAATGGCCTGATTCACCGCCCCCGCACCTACCGCCAAAATTTCCGCCCGTTGATAATCGTTGATCATTGCTGCGATTGCGCCTGCCACCGATTTGGGTTGAGATTTGGTTGAAACTCTTAACGGTTCCATGTCGTATCCCCCCAATTTTCCAATGATTTATTATATCAGACATTTGAGCAGAAAACTACATATTTTTTAAAGTTGTCTTCACCATTTAAAGTTGTCTTCTGAGTTGTCTTCCGCGATTAAAGTGCGGCGTCAATCATACCGGATATCTTGTCCTTGGGCACTATGCCGACGCTCCTGTCCGTCACCGCGCCGCATTTAAACATGATCAGCGTGGGTATGCTCATCACGCCAAAGCGTTGCGCGAGTTCCGGCTGTTCGTCGATGTTGACCTTGCCCACCTTTGCTTTTTCCTCGTACTGCCCGGCCACCTCATCAATTACAGGCGAAAGCATACGGCACGGTGCGCACCATTCCGCCCAGAAATCCACAAGTACCGGCGTTTCGCTGTTGAGTACCCTCTCATCGAAGTTCACGTTCGTGATCTCCATCGTCTTATCCGACATAACGCTCTCCTTGAAAATTCATATATTCCCGCTGTTCGCGGATATTAACTTTTATTGCGCGTCCTTATCCCGACTTTTGATGACCTCCGCCATGGAGTATACGTTTTCTACCTTCTTGCTGAAAAGCGGCGTCGCGAGCTTTAGAACCGGGAACGCCAGCACTGCAAAAACGATCGCGCATATCGCCATCGTCACATCGGTATTCGCAAACAAGTGCCACACCGCAGAAAGAAGCCAGCCGATGAATGCGCCCAGCACCAGCATGACAAGCGGAAACACGTAAGCGATCGCCGACGCGCCGAGCGCTTTTTTCATCACGATGCTTACCGTAACACGGTCTCCCATCTCTGCGCCCAATGAATTCGGCACGCTCACGACGATCTGGTTCTGCGTGGATAGCATGCCGCAGGCGTTGCACCGCCCGCATGCCGAGGTGCGCACAAACTTCACCATCGCGTCGCCGCCCTTTATTTCCACCACAACACCGGTTTCCTTCATCGTATCCATAGTTTTTCGCGTCTTCCCCGTTTTAATCCTGCTTCGCGATCTTTAGCCCCAACTCTTTAAGCTGCTTTTCTGCAACTTTTGAAGGCGCTTGCGTCATCAGGCACGAAGCGTTCTGCACCTTCGGGAACGCGATCACATCGCGGATCGAGGTACACTTTAAAAGCAGCATGGCGAGCCTGTCCAAACCGAACGCGATGCCGCCGTGCGGCGGCGCACCGTATTTAAGCGCTTCAAGCAAAAAGCCGAAGTTCTCCCACGCTTCCTCT
>CAYNFL010000073.1:0-979 GCA_964396465.1 uncultured Christensenellaceae bacterium | reverse complement strand
TAACATCTTTTCTTCCAATTCCGTGCTGTGGATACGGATGCTGCCGCCTCCGATCTCGTTGCCGTTCAAAACGATGTCGTACGCTTTAGCGTAGCAGTGCTCCTGATCGTTATCCAGCTTGTTCACGTCCTCGTCGCGCGGCGACGTAAACGGATGGTGCTTCGCGAACCAGCGTTTTTCGCCCTCGTCGTACTCGAACAGCGGAAAATCGACGACCCAAAGCAGGTCGAAACGGTTCTCGTCGATCATACCGAGTTTCTCCGCAAGCTTCAAACGCAGATTGCCCAGAGAATCGAACACAACCTTGTCCTTGTCTCCCACAAAGAATATGAGGTCGCCCGTCTGCGCATCCACGCGCTGTAAAAGCGAAGCGAGTTCTTCCTCCGTAAAGAACTTCGTGATGGGCGACTGCATGCCATCTTCCTTCATCGATATCCATGCCATACCCTTCGCGCCGTATATCTTCACGAAATCCACGAGCGCATCGATCTCGCGACGCGCAAACTTATCCACGCAACCCTTCGCGTTGATTGCACGCACGCTGCCGCCGCTTTGGACGACGGACGAGAAAACCTGAAATCCCGATTTCTCCACGATGTCGCTGACATCCACCAATTCGAGGCCGAAGCGCGTATCCGGCTTGTCGGAGCCGTATCGGCTCATCGCTTCGTCGTATTGAATCCGCTTGAGCGGCAACGGTATATCGATATCCAGCACCTTTTTGAATACGCGCGCGATCAGCCCTTCGTTCATGGATATGATATCGTCCACATCGATAAACGACATCTCAATATCGATCTGCGTGAACTCCGGCTGGCGGTCGGCGCGCAGGTCTTCGTCTCGGAAGCACTTGACGATTTGGAAATACCGATCGAATCCCGATATCATGAGTATCTGCTTCAATGTCTGCGGCGACTGCGGTAGCGCGTAAAAGCTGCCGGGGTGTATACGCGAAGGCACGAGGTAATCGCGCGCGCCT
>CAYNFL010000072.1:0-8448 GCA_964396465.1 uncultured Christensenellaceae bacterium | reverse complement strand
GATGGGCGGCGCGGGTTATTTAAAAAAGATGCTGAACCGTTTTGGCGACGTGAGGCTGGCGCTTGCCGCGTACAACAGAGGCCAAGGCAAGGTCGCATCATTGAAGATCACGGATCCGGATGATCCGGCGCAGTACGAAAAGCTATCGTCGGGTGCGCGCGGGTATATCAGCAAGGTGCTCTCCTACTGGGAGAAGTTTAAGAATTCATAAGGAGCCATTATGCTGGACAATCTTTTCGGAAACGTAAATCTGCTGCAAAAAGGGCTGGATGCGGCGTGGTTGCGCAACGAAGTCATTACGAACAACATCGCAAACGTGGATACGCCGGATTTTAAAAGCGCTTCTGTGGAATTCGAAACGGAAATGAAACGCGCGCTGGAAGCGCAAGATAACGGTTTCTCCGCAAAAACAACGCGTGCGGAGCACTATGATTTTGCCACCGATTCCGCGGAGGACGTTACGCCTACAGTAATGGAGAATACAAGCACGAACTACCGCAGCGATGGCAACAATGTGGATATTGACTACGAGAATACACAGCTCGCGAAGAATACGCTGATGTACGATACGCTCGTGCAGCAGATTTCCGGCGAGTTCACCAAGATTAAAACGGTGATCAACGGCTAGAGGAAAGGACGGTTTGCATGGGATTTTTATCATCGATTGACATCAGCGGTTCCGCGCTGACGGCGCAGCGATTGCGGATGGACGTCATCAGTGAAAACATCGCCAATGCGGAAACAACCCAAACCGACAGCGGAGAACCGTACCGCAGAAAGGTATGCACGCTTAGCGAACGCGGCTCGTTTCAAGACGCGCTGGGCAAAGCGGTGAACGGCGGCGTGGTGGTTTCGAGCATTGTGGAGGATGCGTCTGATTTCGAGTTGGAGTATGATCCGGATAATCCGCTCGCGGGTGAGGACGGGTATGTAAGGATGCCAAATGTGGACGAAGTCGAGGAGATCATCGATCTCATGGAGGCGACGCGGTCGTATGAAGCCAACGTGACCGCGCTGAACGCGACCAAGAGCATGGCCATTAAGGCGCTTGAGATCGGCAAGTAACGCGCTTTAAGGGAAAGGAGACGTTATGGACGTTAGTTCCATCAGCAATGTGGTTTCCAGCGCGCAGAGTATCGGCAAAACGCAAGGAAACCAAAGCGAAAGCGGTTTTTCAAATATACTCAGCGATGCGCTGGACTTTATCGATGAGACCGAAGCCGAGTCTCAGGCGGCCAACGAAGCGATTTTGACCGGCGAATCCGACGATATCCATACCGCGCTGATTGCCTCACAGAAAGCGGAGATTGCGGTTAGCTTGGCTGTTCAGGTCCGGAACAAGGTGATCGAATCGTATAACAGCATCATGAACATGCAGGTGTAGGAGGCATATTTTCCTAAATACTGTAGCTTAGCGCTATTTTGTGTTTCATTAAAAATTTATATGGGTATATAGAATGTAGCCAAAGAAAGGGAAAAATTATGACCGACTTTTGGACTACATTCTTTTATTTTATCGTAATGGTCGCGATTCTAATCGCCGCGTATCTGACGACGAAGTTTATATCCAAAAAGGGTGCGCGCGGAGTCAGCCGAAATATCCGGATGGTGGATCGCATGACCGTGGGCAGGGACAAGCATATCATGCTTATCGAAGTGGGGGGTAAGAATCTGCTGGTCGGCGTGACCAATCAAGCGATCAATGTATTGGGGGACATCGACGGAACTGCACTCAAGTTCCAGAAGGAAGCTGGTGGTTCCTCAGGCAAAAGCTTTTTGACGCAGCTTAAAGATTTTATCATCAATATGAAGGATGCGCCCGCGAATTTAAACAAAGCGCGTGCGGAGGCCAAAAAACAGCCTAAAGCAGGCTTTGAAGACGATTATCTTTCCCGCATGGACGAAGCGATACAAAGAAGAAAAAGCCATACGGATGGCGGCAGCGGGGAGGAGCTATGAAGAAGGTTCTCTTTTTCGCAGCCCTCGTAATGCTAGTTATGCTGTTTGCAGGTTGTTCGGCTATCACGTCGGATACGGATACCGGCAATAATACGGGCACGAGCGTGTCCGCGGATGACAACGCAAGCGCGCTCGACGAACTGACCGGCGGCCGGTCAGATACGGTAAAGCTGCTGCTTTTAATCACCGTGCTCGCGGTGCTGCCGTCCATACTCATCATGCTTACCTGCTTCCCGCGTATCATCATCGTGTTATCGCTGATACGCAACGGGCTGGGGCTGCAGAACATGCCGCCGAATCAGGTGCTGATCGGGCTCTCGCTGTTTCTCACGCTGTTCGTGATGTCACCCGTAATCAATCAGATCAACGAAACCGCCTATCAGCCCTACGTGGAGGAGCAACTCAGCGAAGAGGAAGCGCTGGAGCAGGCGATGGTGCCTGTGCGCGAGTACATGCTCAAGCAAACGTATGAAGCGGATCTGCAATACTTCGTTTCCGTATCGGATAGCGCGGATGAAATTGAAGCCATGGACGATATACCCAACACCGTGCTGATTCCCGCCTATATGGTGAGCGAGATCAAGCGCGGTTTCCAGATCGGATTCTTCCTGTACATACCGTTTATCGTGATCGATATGGTGGTGGCAAGCGTGCTCATGTCCATGGGCATGATGATGCTGCCGCCGACAGTGATATCGCTGCCGTTCAAGCTGCTGCTGTTCGTATTGGTGGACGGCTGGATGCTTACGGTCAAGACGCTGATCGGCAGCTTTGGCTAGCGCTCTGCCTGCCGGTTTACCCGAACAATAACGCGCAAGGAAGTATACGCAAATGGAGCAATCACAGGTTATCACCGTTATGCAGGACGCGATAACAACGATACTGACCGTGGCCGGGCCCATGCTCATCGTCGCGATGGTAGTCGGGCTCATCGTCTCGATATTTCAGGCGACTACGCAGATCAACGAGCAGACGCTCGCGTTTGTTCCCAAGATTGTCGCGATTTTGCTGACGCTGCTTTTAAGTGCAGGGCTCATCATTACGACATTGACGGAGTTTACGACGAGGATGTACGGCTACGTCAATACGATGATCAAGTGACTGTGGCTGCGTTATGGAAACGGTGCTAAACAACATCAGCATAAAGCTTGACCTGTTTCTGCTCATGTTTATCCGCGTATCGGCGCTGATCGTGTCTTCGCCGATATTCGGGAGGAAGACGCTGCCGAACATATTAAAGGTTTGCCTGTGCCTCGTGCTGACGTATGTGATGTTTGCCGCCAATATGTCGGCGCCGGTTCCAAGGTACGCGAACTTCATCGAGTTTGCGATGATGTGTATAAAAGAGCTGCTATTCGGATTGGTAGTGGGGTATGTACTGACATTGTTTTTCTCGCTGGTGCAGATATCGGGGCAGTACATCGATATGCAGATGGGTTTTGGAATGGTCAATGTGCTGGACGCGCAGAACAATCTCAATGTGCCCATCACGGGGGAGCTTTTAAACATCGTGCTGATAGTTTCGTTTTTCGGCGCGAACGGGCATTTAAAGCTGATATACATCATTGACAGCACATTTTCCCGGATACCCGTAGGCGCCGTGCAGTTAAATCCCCTGATCGGGCTCACTGCGCTGGAAGTGTTCATACTCGCATTTATGCTTGCGGTGAATGTAGCGCTGCCGCTCATCGCATCAGGGCTGCTTGGGGAAGTAGCGATGGGGTTCATCGTCCGTGCGGTGCCTCAGATCAACGTGTTCGTGGTTGGCATACCGATGAAGATCATTATCGGATTTATGATATTGATGCTCGTGCTGCCCGTATTTGTGGGGTTTACCGACGTGATATTTAACCGGATGTTCGAGTCGGTCGATATCATGATCGCGGGGCTCGCGCCATGAGCGAGAGGTCGTCTCAGGAAAAAACAGAGAAGGCCACACCGAAGCGAAAGCGCGAAGCGAGGGAAAAAGGGCAGATATTCAAGAGCGTTGAGGTGATCTCGGCTTTTACGCTGATCGCGATGTTCGGAGCGCTTTCCGTGTTTGGGGACAGCATCGCGGACAACTTAAAGGCCATGATGCGTTCGTTCTTTTCTGCGGATATCCCCGATGTGATGACCGCGGGCGCCGCAACGCAGGTGCTGGGCAGCGCGGTGCTGTCATTCTTAAAGATCACAGCGCCGTTGCTGATTGTAGCGTTTGCATGCGCGGTGGTGTTCAATCTTGTACAGGTGGGGTTTATGTTCTCGGCCAAGGCGGTGATGCCCAAGCTCGAGAAGATCAGCATGGCGCAGGGCTTTAAGCGTATCTTTTCAAAAAGGACGCTGATCGACCTGCTCAAGGCGGTCATCAAAATTGTGCTGCTTGGTTGGGTGGCCTACAGCGAGTACGAGCGCCGTATAAATATGTTTCCGACACTCATGGGGCAGGATCTGGGGTACGGGATATCCGCTTCCATGGATATACTGCTCTCGGTAGCTTTTAAGCTGGGGCTCGCGTTTGCGATATTTGCGCCGTTCGACTACATGTACCAGCGGTGGAAATATAATAAGGAACTCATGATGACCAAGCAGGAGGTCCGTGAGGAGTTAAAGCAGACGGAGGGAAACCCGCAGACCAAGAGCCGTATCGCGCAGAAGCAGCGGCAGATGAGCCGGATGCGTATGATACAGGCGGTTAAGGATGCGGATGTCGTGATCACGAACCCGACGCATTACGCGGTGGCGCTCTCTTACAAAGAAGAAAAGAACAAGGCGCCCGTGGTGGTTGCCAAAGGAAAGGACTATCTCGCGCAGCGGATTAAAGAGGAAGCGCGCGAGCGCAAGGTTGAAATCGTGGAAAACAGGCCGGTGGCGCAGGCGCTCTACTTTTTCTGCGAGGTGGGCGACGAGGTTCCGGAAGACCTTTATAAAGCGGTTGCCGAAATACTGGCGTATGTATACAAGCTGAAGAAAAGGCGGTGAGATAATCGTGAAAAAGATTTCCGATATCATGATCGCGGTGATTGTACTGGGCATCGTGCTGCTGATTATCATTCCATTGCCCACATGGCTCATGGACTTTTTTCTGATCGTCAATATCTCGCTGTCGCTGCTGATACTATTGATTACGCTGTATACGAAAAGAACGCTCGATTTCTCCACGTATCCTACGATGCTGCTCATTACCACGCTGTTTCGCCTTTCGCTCAACATATCGTCAACGAGGCTGATACTCGGCAACGGCGGCGACGCGGGCAGCGTCATCAAGGCGTTTGGCAGCTTTGTGGTGGGGGATAACATCGTCGTCGGGCTTGTGATATTCCTGATCATCGTGGTGGTGCAGTTCATCGTGATCACCAAAGGCGCGGAGCGCGTATCCGAGGTGGCCGCGCGCTTCACACTGGATGCGATGCCGGGCAAGCAGATGGCAATCGACGCGGACTTAAGCTCCGGCCTTATCAACGAATCGCAGGCGAGGGAACGCCGGCTGGACATTCAGCGCGAAGCGGACTTTTACGGCGCAATGGACGGCGCATCCAAGTTCGTCAAGGGCGACGCCATCGTGGGCATTATCGTCACGCTGATCAACCTGATCGGCGGCATACTCGTGGGGCTCTTAAGCGGCGGTATGGACTTTAACGAAGTGATCAACGTTTATCTGCTCGCGACGGTGGGCGACGGATTGTGCGCCCAGCTGCCCGCGCTGCTCATCTCCACCGCGACGGGCATCATCGTAACACGCGCAGCCACCAAGGACAGCTTCGGCCAGGACGTTTCAAGGCAGATGCTGAGCCAGCCGCTCGTGTTCTATATCCTTGGCGGCATGCTGGCGTTGATCAGCCTGATACCGGGGCTGCCTACGCCGCTGATACTGGTCGTGGCGGTGGTGATACCGGTGATCGGATATATCAAATCGAAGAACTCGAAGAAGAAGGAAGCGGAAGAACGCGTGGACGTTGCGGAAACGGCGGCAGCCGAAAAGCGCAAGCCCGAGAGCGTAACTTCGCTGCTGCACGTGGACCTGATCGAGATGGAGTTCGGCTACGGGTTGATTTCGCTCGTGGACGCTTCGCAGGGCGGTGATTTGCTGGATCGCATCGTGATGATTCGGCGGCAGTGCGCGCTGGATCTCGGCATCATTGTGCCCATCGTCCGGCTGCGTGACAATGTACAGCTTGGTACCAAGCAATACGTGATCAAGATCAAAGGCATGGAAGTCGCCCGGGGCGAGGTGATGCCGGAGCATTATCTTGCGCTCAAGCCTGAGGACGCGGAGGAGCCCATCGACGGAATTGAAACGGTGGAGCCCGCGTTTGGCCTGCCCGCGCTATGGATTACCGCGGCGGCGCGCGAAAAAGCGGAACTCAAAGGCTATACGACCATCGATGTGCCGTCCGTCATTTCGACGCATCTCATGGAAATCATCAAGCGCCACGCGGACGAACTGCTCGGGCGGCAGCAGGTGCAGACGATACTCGACAACTTGAAACGGCAACAGCCCGCGTTGGTGGACGATGTTGTCCCCAAGATGTTCTCCATCGGCGAGGTGCAAAAGGTGCTTGCCAACCTGCTGCGCGAGGGTATCTCCATACGCGATATCGGCTCGATACTCGAAATCATGGCGGATTACGGCGTAATTACCAAGGATGCCGATCTGCTGACGGAATACGTACGGCAAAAGCTGCGCCGCGCGATCTCAAAGAGCTTTATACCGAGCGGAAAAGCGCGCGTGATCACAATCAGCCCGGATGTGGAGAAAGCGGTTTCAACCAGCATCCGCCAGACGGAGCAGGGCGCACACGCGGCGCTGGAACCCACGCAGATACAAAAGCTTTTAAGCGGTATCAAAAAAGCGGTGGAAAACGCGCTGAGCCTCGGCATTACGCCGATGATGATCACCTCCCCGCAAGTGCGCCGCCAGATCAAAAATCTCTCGTCGCAGGTGTACCCGGAGCTGATCGTGCTTTCGTACAACGAACTGGAGCAGGATGTGCAGATTACTTCCGATTGGGTGGTGAGCTTATAGCATGTTTGTAAAACGGTTCGTCGCGGACACCATGCAGGAAGCGATCCGCAAGATCAACAACGAGTTTGGCCCCGACGCGGTGATACTGGAGAACAAGAGCGTACGCTGCAAAGGCATAACCGGATATTTTAAAAAGAAGAAGATTGAGGTCGTCGCCGCGTACGAGCCCAACCGCTCCCAAAACCGTGCGCCTGTTAAGACCATGCCGGTGAAAACGGAGGAATCCGTCGCGCCTGAAAAGAAACGTGAAGGCGTGGCGGACAGCGCTCAGACGAATATATTAAGCAAGCAGATGCAGGAACTCAAAGACGTTGTGCAGGATTTTTCCAACAAGATTCGCATCGTCAACAAGGAAACGACGCTGAACTATTCGTCGGAAGTGCTGAGAATCTACAGCGGCATGATGCAGCGCGATGTGCACGAGGAACTCTGTAAGGAGGTCGCGGCGCAGACACAAAGCGTACAAAACCGCCGCGACATGGATGCCAAAACCGTCGCGCTTCAGCTGGTGATGGAGAAGCTGGGCGAGCCGACGCCCCTTAAGCTAAAAAAGTTTGAGCAGAACGTGCTGCTTTTCGCGGGGCCCACGGGCGCGGGGAAGACGACCACGCTCGCTAAGCTCGCGGGCAGGCTCAAGTTTAAAGAGCACCTTGAGGTCGGGATCATCAACACCGACACGTATCGCGTCGGCGCGATGGAACAGATTCGCATATATTCAGAGATTATGGATATACCGCTGATCAACGTGTACAATGCCGGAGAACTGAAGGAGGCGCTGCAGACATTTGCGGACAAGGATGTCGTGCTGATCGATACCGCGGGTAAAAGCGCGCGGGATACGGAGTACTGCAATGAACTCTCGCAGCTGATTAAAGAGGTAAACCCAAACGAAGTATTTTTGGTTATCAGCGTTGTGACGGGCCAAAGCGCGTGCAGGGAAGCGGTGGGGCATTATTCGTTTATTGAAGATTACAAGCTCATCATTACCAAGCTCGATGAGGTGGGCGTATGGGGCAACGTTTTAAACATCGCCGATTTCTCGCGCAAGAGACTTTCGTATGTCACCATGGGGCAGAACGTGCCCGATGATATCCGGGAAGCCGATACGCAAAGGCTCGCGGGCAGCATCATCGGGGACGAGGAGATGTGCTATGACTGACCAGGCGAGCGGGCTTCGCGAAATGGCGAGTGTACAAAGCAAAAAACCGTCCAAAGTGATCACGGTTACAGGCGGCAAAGGCGGCGTGGGCAAATCCAGCGTCGCGCTCAATATCGCGATATCATTGAGCCGCAGGGGAAACCGCGTGCTGATCATCGATACGGATTTCGGTTTCTCCAACATTGACGTGATGCTGGGGGTAAAAACGCGCCACGACCTGCTCGATGTGGTAAAGCAGGATCTTGATATCCGCGACATCATTGAGCAGGGCCTTGAAGGCGTACAGTTCATATCGGGGGGCAGCGGCGTATACGAGCTGACCCAG
>CAYNFL010000071.1:0-8496 GCA_964396465.1 uncultured Christensenellaceae bacterium | reverse complement strand
CCCTGTTTTTGCACAGCGCCACGATGCGCTCCATCGTCTGCTTATCCTTTTTCATAATTCCTCCGCCCAATATTCTTCGTTTAAAATAAAAAGCCGCCTTCATCCCGCAGGGACGAAAAGCGACAGCTTTCCGCGGTTCCACCCTGGTTGGCGCGCCCGCGCGCACCCACCTTGTTGCATCCGGCCTTTTTTAAAGCGCCCATGAACTTCCCGCCGCCGCGGGCTTTCACCCTCCCCGCATCGCTGCATCGGCTTTTGGCCGCTCACGCTCTTTACCGGAAACGTATTTTTTTATTATATTACCAGAGAAGCGCGTCTGGTGCAATATGCAAAGAAAAAAACCAGATGGGGCTGCGGCAACCAGAAGGGATGGAAGGAGTTCGTGCGCGGCACCGAAGTCGATTACAACTTCCTGCAAAAAATCAAGATCGAGACCGTTGTGGCGGACGACATGGTGGAAAAAGTGGTGGACGCCATCGTCGAGAAGGTGAGTACGGGCGAATACGGCGACGGCAAGATATTTATATCGAACATCGAGGACGCCATCCGCATCCGCACCAAGGAGCGCGGGCAAAACGCGATCAAATAGGATCGGTAAAAATTTCTATTGGGGGGTGAAATGCCCCCCTCTTTAGTTATGACAAAGTGTATTTAACAAATACGACGTGAATTCATTTTCTTACGTCATTTTTTTCTGTGAGATACCGCAACGCTTATACCGTTGTAAACGCTATGCCCGCTTGGTATAATAAGCCACCCATATTTTATTGGAAGGGAAAACGCAAATGGACTACGCGCAGGCGGTAAAACGGCTTAAAAATGCCGCAAAGCTGGGCTCAAAACCGGGGCTGGATAACATCCGGCTTCTTTGTACGTTGCTGGGCAACCCGCAGGACGCCGTGCCGGCCGTGCATGTCGCGGGGACGAACGGCAAGGGCAGCACCTGCGCCATGCTCGCACGCATACTCAAAGCAGCGGGATATCGCACGGGGCTGTATACCTCGCCGTACATTGCGGATTACCGCGACAGCTTCGATATCAGTGGAGAGAACATCCGCCGCGAAGCGTTCGCGCAAGCGCTGGCCGAGGTCGGTTCGCGCGCGGACGCCATGGCCGCGGAGGGCTTGTTTCCAACGGAGTTTGAACTGCTGACCGCGTGCGCGTTTCACTGGTTTTATCAAAGCGGCTGTGATATCGCCGTGATTGAGACGGGCATGGGCGGGCGGCTGGACGCGACGAATGTAATATCGCGCCCGCTCGTCAGCGTCATCACGGCCATATCATACGATCACACGGCATACCTTGGCGATACGCTGGCAAAGATCGCCCGGGAAAAGTGCGGCATATTCAGGCCCGGTGGCGTGACGGTGTGCTATCCAACTCAGCCGGAGGAAGCGATGCGCGAGATTCGCGCCGCCGCAAAGGGCTGCAACAGCGAATTGATACTGCCGGATACGGCGCAATTGGCGGTAACCGAATCCGGCGTATACGGCGTTTCGTTTACCTATCGCGGGATATCGGCGCGCGTGCGCATGGGCGGCGCGCATCAAGCGCTCAATGCCGTAACGGCGATCGAGGCCACATTTGCGTTGCGGCAAGGCTTTGCGATATCGGATGCGCATATCGCGCAGGGGCTTGGCGAAGCATATCAACCCGCAAGGCAGGAGGTGCTGTGCGAAGCGCCGCTCGTGCTGCTGGACGGCGCTCACAACCTGCAGGGGATAGAGGCGCTCGCGCAAACCGTGCGCGGTATCGAGTGCCGCCCATTGGCTGTCGTGATGGGCATGCTTGCCGACAAGCAATACGAGGAGTCAATCGCGCTGATGGCTGCGCTCTGCGATCGGTTTTTTGCCGTGCGCCCGGATAACCCGCGCGCGCTTCCGGCGCAGGCCGCAGCGGATATCGCAGGGCGGCACGAAGCCCGCGCTGAGGCGTATAACAGCATGGACGAGGCGGTGAAAGCCGCCGCAGCGTTCACCGGCGGCAGCGGCGCGGTCGTCATCTGCGGCTCGCTCTATATGGCAAAGGCCGCGAGGCGCGCGGTAAAACGGCATATTCCGGTTGATATAAAGAACCGCGTGTGATATATTGAGCGAAGGATGCACAGAGTAGATATTGCGCGTTAAGTGTTAAAGGATGGGAAGTTGCCTTTAAACGAAAGACTTAAGTCTGCGGTGCAGTATCGCGTCCGCTGTGATAGCGAATAAGGAAGTATTTTTTCGTTGCCTCCTTTTTGCGGCAGGGCTGTGAGTCTGAAAAAAAGGAGGTATTTTCATGCGTAAACCCGATTTAAGGACGCTTATCGTGCTCGCGCTGCTCACGGCAATCGGTGCGGTGTTCAAAGCGCTCGTGTCGGTGGACCTGTTCTTTGGAAGCATCAAGGTCTCGGATATATCCCTCATCGCGCTTCCCATCATGCTCGCGGGCATCTATTACGGCCCTTTGTGGGGCGGGATTGCCGGCTTTGTTTCCGAACTGCTGAGCTATTTTTTAATGCCGGTCGGCGGCGCGTACAATCCGGCGTTTTCCGCTGTGATGGCGCTGACCGGCGTGATCGCGGGTTTGTTTTTCCTGAAAGCGCAAAAGGTTCGCTGGGGGAGGACGGTATTGATGGTTTTGCTGTCCGAATTTATTTGTTCCGCGCTGCTGACGACGCTGCTGATCCATTGGTTTTACGGGATACCGCTCATCGCGCTCGCGCCGGGGCGCGGCATCGGTCTGCTCATCAAAATACCGCTGCTGACGGTATTGATCATGGCGGTCACGGAGAGATTGCGGCCATTGATCCACCGGCAAAAAGCATTGGCGGATAAAAAAGAGCAGAAATAAAGGCCGGGGTAACCGTTAACCGACCTTCAAGGGCTTAGCAATGATTCTTAAATGCAGGCGCTCTTCGCGTTGTTGCGCGCGTTATTCGTCTTCCTCGCCGTAGCGTTCGCGCGCCTTTTTAAGCATATATACGTACTTCTTCCTTGCGGCCTCCATGTCGTATATCGCAAAATCGATAAGGTCGGGGTCCGCAACATTGTCAAAGTAGTTTTCGGCTGCCTGCCAGTCGGAATATGCGCGGCGCACATCGGCGGCGTATCCGTCGGGTTCGTATGCCATAGGGCTAACCTCCCATATAGAGTACTGTGAGTATTGCCAAACGACGCGGATACTATACACGCTGCAGATGCCGCTATTCTCTGGCGGAAAAATAAACATAAAACTGACATAAAAAATTATTGTGCTAATGATATTTTGCGGGATGTGTGATACACTCTTGGTTAGCATTACGAATCAATCCTTTATAACAAGGAGCATAAGCATATGACGACGGGAAAAGACTTTTGGGATCCGGGTATATGGTCGCTGCTTTTTGAGCTGACCATATTGCTGGTAGGCATGCTGACAGCCAATATGCTGCGGAGGCTCATCAAACCGCTGCGGCAATCGCTCATACCCAGTTCCGTGCTGGGCGGCTTTTTAATACTGGTTGCCAACCTCGCCTATAAGCACTTCACGGGGGATTCGATGTTTACCAAGGTGACCATGGAGACGCTGACCTACCATGGCCTTGGCCTCGGGTTTGTCGCCGTGGCGCTGCGCCAGTCCGAGCGGCAGAAGAACCCAAAGGCCAACCGGGACGTGTTTAACGCGGGCGTGACGACAGTATCGTCCTATCTGCTGCAGGCGATTTTAGGGCTTGCGATTACGCTGGGGCTGTTCTACGTGCTGGGTAACTGGCCCTCTTCGGGGTTGCTTTTGCCGATGGGCTACGGCCAAGGGCCGGGGCAGGCGTACAACTGGGGCCATATCTACGAGACCGCGACGGCATATGAAACCGGGTCGTTCCAATACGGGGCAAGCTTCGGGCTTACCATCGCCGCAATGGGCTTTGTTTCATCCGGCTTGGGCGGCGTGTTCTATCTTAACCGTATGAAGAAAAAGGGGCTTGTGAAATCGTCCATACTCAACACCGAAGAGATGGAAAACCTGTCCGCCGAGTCGATTACCAAAAAAGGCGAGATACCGCTGTCCGAATCGCTTGACAAGCTCACCGTGCAGCTTGGCCTCGTGGTGTTTACGTACATGTCCGCGTACCTCGTGATGTACCTGATATCATTGGGGCTCGATAGTCTGGGCGGGTTCTTCGTGACCACCATCAAACCGCTGATCTGGGGCTTCAACTTCCTCATCGGCACCGTAATGGCGATACTCATGAAAGCGATATTAAAAGGTATTACCAAACGCGGCAAGCGGCAGTACCTCAACAACTTTATGCTTTCGCGCGTATCGGGCGTGATGTTTGATATCATGGTTGTGGCCTCCATCGCCGCGATTGATCTCTCAGCGTTTGCGCACCGCGAGTTCATCATACCGCTAGCGGTGCTTTGCATTGTGGGCGCGGTGGCCACCTACTGGCAGGTGAATTTCATCTGCAAGCGTCTGTTTCCGGAATACCGGCATGAAGCGTTTCTTTCGCTGTACGGCATGCTGACCGGCACGGCAAGCACGGGTATCATACTGATGCGCGAGATCGACCCGCTGTTTGATACGCCCGCGGCATCAAACCTTGTCTACCAGCAGCTCTGGGCGATCGTATTCGGTTTCCCGATGCTGATGCTGCTCGGCTTTGCGCCGATCAGTATCGGGAACTCGTGGATTACGCTGGGCGCACTGACCGTGCTGCTTGCGGGCATGAGCGTGCTGCTTTTCCGCCATCAGCTATTCGGAAAGAAAAAAGTCAAGGTATAGGCAGTGTCAAGCGGCTTCCGATTCCCAGAGGCCGTTTTTATTTGGCCTTGGCGCAATTTGGTGTTTTTATGGTATAATCCCCCTATGGACTCTGCACAGATCGTCTTCAATATATTCTATTACGCGGTATTCGCGCTCGCCACGTTCTTTGCTGTCTTGCGCGTGTTTAAGCCTAAGCCGGAATCCCTTCCGAAAAAGCCGGGGAAATATGGTTGCCTGAAGATATTCGCGATCGCGGTGCTCTCGCGCCTCGTGCTGCTGCTGCTCAACTGGGCAGTTCAGCATCTGCTTGGCAACGGCGGCGAACTGGCCGATACATGGTTTCGCTGGGATGCCGATAATTTTACGGGTATCGCGATGCAGGGCTACTGGAGCGACACCGAAGGCTGGAAACGCATCGTATTCATGCCGCTGTACCCGATGGCCGTGCGCATTATGACGCTCGGCTTCATCGATGTCAAGCTCGCCGCGATGATCGTATCGTGGCTGTGCTTGGGTGGCGTGGCCGTATACCTCTATAAGCTCGTGCTGCTGGACGCGGACGAGGCTGCCGCGAGACGCGCGGTTAAATTCCTGCTGATATTTCCGCTTGCGGTTTTTTTGGGCGCGCCCTTTGCCGAGTCCATGTTCCTGCTTCTTTCGCTCGCCTGCCGGTACCACATGCGAAAGTGGCAGTTTCTTTTGGCGTGTACCTTCGGCTTTCTTGCCGCGCTTACGCGCAACGTGGGCGTGTTGCTCGCGCTGCCGGTGTTCATCGAGATGCTGTATGCGGACGGCATTTTGCCGCGCAGCGGCTCACCGCGGAACTGGCGGCGCTTTTTTTGCCACGGCGCGCCGTTGCTGCTCATCCCAGCGGGCACGCTTTTGTACCTGCTCATGAACTGCGCGCTCACGGGAGATGCCTTCATGTTCCTCAAGATGGAGCAGCAGTACTGGAACCAAAGCTTCGGCAGCTTTGGATACTCGCTGCGCACCACGTGGGGGCAGGTGATATCGCAAAGCAACAGCGTGCGCGACAAGCTCACGCTGTGGGGCAGCCAGCTTATGGTGATGATCATCGCGGGGGCGGCGCTGCCCGTAATGTGCGCAAAGCTGCGCGCTTCGTATGGCATATACGCGCTGGCCTATCTGTTTGTGGTATTCGCGCCCACGTGGCTGCTTTCGGGCTTCCGTTACTACATGGGGCTCGCGGTGCTGTACCCCGCGCTCGCGATGCTCACCAAAAAGCGCTGGGCGGATATCGCGCTGACCGCGGCCTTCGCGCTGCTGATGCCGCTTTACGGCTACTGCTTCTCGGTAGGGTGGCTCGTGTTTTAGGTAGTTCAAATAAAATATTATATAAGGAACGTATCATGATGATGCCAAAAGATACTGTTATCGTAGACTTCCCCTTGCGGGGAGAATGGTATACGCCCAACACGCCTGCAAAACGCGTACCCAGCCACGGTACGGATATGCTAGGGGAGACTTTCGCATATGACTTTATGATGGTCGATTGGGAACGCAGGGGCAAGCCTTTTTTTAAAGGCAATGTGATGCGGCATTTTATATTTGGAACACCGCTTGCGCGTTGCTATGGCTGGGGGCAGGATGTATATGCACCGCTTGACGCAACGGTGGTTGATACAGGAGACGGGCTTCCGGAGCGTAAAAGGGTGCACTTTATCGGCGATTTGCTGGCTGTGCTGCGCAATGCGCGCACATTTGATCCCAGGAATCCGGACGTTCATGTGATCGCGGGCAATTATGTCATGCTACAGTCGGGAGCTGTCTTTGTATTGCTGGCACACCTGCAATTTGGCTCGGTATGCGTTGTCAAGGGACAGCATGTCGCGGCGGGAGTCCGGTTGGGCAGGGTGGGGCATTCGGGGAACTCAACGGCGCCCCATCTCCATTTTCAGTTGATGGACAGCGCCAATCCGTCGGTGGCGAAAGGAATACCCTGCGCGTTCAGGCAATATGAGGTGCTGAGGGGCAGGCAATGGGAAACGGTAAGAAACGGCATGCCTTCCGATAAAGACCGATTCAGGGTGTGTAATGGCGGCGATGAAAACGCCAAGTAGTTATTGCGCCCGAAGTACTGCTTACGCTGCTGCTGCTGAAGCTATTGCTTCCCGACAGGGCAGCTGTTTCAGACAGGATTGTAAAACGAACGCCCAAAGGACACCACTACAGGGCAGAAACCGGAAATAAGGAACCTGATAATCGTAGGGAACGGCCCCTGTTTGTGTCCGAGGTTGTGTGAAAACGCAGGCCAAGGTGCGAATTATATAACAATATGGTATAATATTGATATCACAATATGAGGTGGATATCATGGAACGGTACAAAAGCAGTATAAACCGAGATCAATTGAGTTTTACGCCAATGTGTCTTGACGATATGATATCTCCAGATAACGAAGTGAGAGCCATTGATGCAATTGTCGATAGTTTAGATATTACTGATATGGGGTTTGAGTATTCTGAACCCAAAGAAACCGGAAGAAAGCCATATAGCCCAGTAGACATGTTCAAATTATACGCGTACAGCTATATCAATGGAATTCGTTCTTCTCGGAAAATTGAGCGTGAGTGCTATAGAAACATAGAATTGATGTGGCTGATTCATGAATTGAAGCCCGATTTTAAAACCATAGCGGACTTTAGAAAGAACAATAAAAAGCCGATTAGACTGGCATTTCGCAAATTCAGTATGGTTTGTGATGAATTGGGGTTGATTGGTAAGGAGCTGGTAGCCGTAGATGGCAGCAAGTTCCGAGCAAGCAACAGCCGTATGGCATATCATAGTGAAAAGAAGATAGAAAAGAAAATTGAGCATTATCAAAACATTGCGGAAGAATATATTAAATTACTCGATAGCAGCGATGATCAGGAACAAACAAGAGAAGCTTCGTTTCTAAGTAAAAGCGAAATCCAGTCTAAGATCGATAGAATTAATGCCCGTTTGTCGGAGTTGGAACAGTTGTATCAGTACGTAAAAGAATCAGGAACGATTTACGAAACAGATCCCGACTCGAAGATGATGCAGATGAATAATAAGGGCGTTGATATTTGCCATAACGTACAGATTGCCGTAGATGATAAGAATCACTTGGTAGTAGCCGTAGATGTAACGAGTCAGCCAATTGATAAAGAGCAATTTCATAATATGGCGCTACAAGCCAAACAAGTGTTGGGTACTGAGACGATCACGGCTATCGCAGATAAAGGGTATTATTCGGCAGAGCAGTTTTATAAATGTAAAAGTGATGGAATAATCCCGATCGTATCAAAAGCGGACCATTCTCATACGGCTGCAACCAAGGCTTACGGTAAGACACAGTTTCAATACGATGAAGAAAACAAAGGCTATATTTGTCCACAAGGACATCTGCTTAGAGGGTATGCTCAACATAAAGAGAACGGGTACGTACGGTATTATAATTTTGAAGCGTGTGCTCAATGTCCGGTAAGGAGTCAATGCAGTACCAGTCCAAAAGGCCGACTAATACATGATAGGCCTCTCCAACGGTATGCAGATGAGGTGGATAAACGCACAAACGCTAATCTGGATATGTACAAGAAACGCAAACAGATGGTTGAGCATCCATTTGGTACGGTAAAACGATCTATGGGATTTACGTATTTTCTGACCAGAGGAAATGCGAATGTAAAAACAGAGTCGTTACTTCATTTCCTAGCGTACAACATGAAGAGAGTAATGAACTTGATGGGAACAACAAGGCTGGTAGGCATACTCCAATAGGGTAGTTGG
>CAYNFL010000070.1:0-8500 GCA_964396465.1 uncultured Christensenellaceae bacterium | reverse complement strand
ACATGGGCGACGGTACTGTGGTGCACGCGAAGGGGCGCAGCTATGGCGTGGTGCGCGAGAAGCTGTCTAAAGGCGGCTGGAACCGATTCGGGCGGCTCGTCTGTATGGGAGCTGGCGAAGTTACAACACTGCTGCGCACGCTCAAAAAGGGCTGCGAGGGCGACGATGTCGCTGCCTTGCAGACGGCTCTTATGAACCGTAAATACAGCGTCGGCAAGTGGGGCGCTGATGGGGATTTTGGCACGGATACAAAGACCGGCCTGCACGCGTTCCAGTTGGCCAATCCGGCCTGCGGTACGCGCGGAAAACCAGACGACAAGTGCGGCGAGAAAACCGCCGAGCTGCTGGGCCTCAAATGGGCTGCGTGACCCGTGTTTTTACTGGTGTTTTAAAGGTGTTAAATAAACTACTTTAACGGAGCAAAAAACATCTTAAAACGCTTTATCGATTTATCCATTAAATGTAATTAAAACCCGCTATTCTACTAACATATGGTAGATAAAGCGGGTTTTTTTGCATTTTGCGTGTCAATTTTTCGCGTTTTGCGTGGCAAGCTACACCTCTTTATCATTGTGAATGTTCGCTTTAAGCGCATTCGTTTTTCTGATAATCTACGGTATTACGATAACTTTTTCGGCTTCTTCATCGATGAGGCTGTTAAACGCCCTTTCAATATCTGAAAAACTGAATTCGGTAATGTACTTTTCCACATTGAGCCGACCGGTTGCAATTAGGTCGAGCGCTTGGATGTTCTGGCCGACGGTGGACGCGTGAGAGCCGTATACGCCGATCTCCTTGTAGTGAATCAAATTACTGTCCAGATGGTAGTTGTTTTCTCCCGGCAGCCCGCCGAACAGGCTCATCCTCCCGTTATAAGTGAGAAGCTCCAGCCCCTGTTTATGCGTGATGCCCGCAGGACAAGCGGTTATAACCACGTCCACACCATCCTTACCTACGATATTGCCGATCATCGCCCTGTATTCCGGATCGGCTGAGTTGATCACGAAAGCCTCGGGTACCAGCATCTTTGCTTTGCTGCGCCTTTTCTCAGATACCTCGGCAATAAAAACATTCTGGGCGCCCTGTATGAATGCAAGCTCCGCATGGATGCAGCCAAGGTAACCCGCGCCGTAGATCACCACGGTATCGCCCTTTTCGATTTTAAGATAGCTTTGCGCATTAAGCGCGCAGGCCACCGGCTCCGCAACACTCGCCGCTTTTGAAGATATACAGTCCGGCACTCTGATCAGATGCCCTCTCTCGACAGCTTCGCGCGGCAGCAGTATATATTCCGCGAACGTCCCCGGAAAATCGAACCCTACCGTTTTTAAAGCGCTGCACATGTTCGTGCGCCCTTTTTTGCAGCTTTTGCATTCCCCGCAGCCAATCGCCGGCGCCATTACATAGCGCTCTCCCGGCTTTAAACCGGTACCTTCCCCCGCTTCTACGATTTCATAGCAGCCCTCATGCCCAATGGTGACAGGCGGTTTCAGCTTCGTACTTCCAAAACGGTATGTGCGAAGATCCGTGCCGCATATGGAAGCACAAAGTACTTTGGCGACAGCCTGCCCCGCTTGCGCTTTGGGTACGGGTACTTCATCTATAGAAAAATTCTTTTCTCCGTGGTATACGTATGCTTTCATCGATGCCTCCTTTCCCGCCATCAATGCTAATCCATCCAAGGCAGGAACAATATTTTATTAAAAAACAGTTCCTTCCTTTGAATTTTCCCAAATATCGCGGGTACTTCGTCCAGCGGCAGCTTGTGCGTAATGACTTTCTCGGCATCGATCGTACCATCGGCCAAGCATTGCACGCCATGCGTCCATTCCCACCCCGGGAACGGCGAGGAGAACGAGTTCCAAGAGCCGACCATCTTCTTTTCATGCCTCATGAACAGATCAACGCACTTTTCCGATAACTCAAGCGGCTTATGCGATATGCCAAGGAGCACCATCGTACCATGCTTCGCGGTGGCCATCAGGCCATTGTGCTGGGCGGCAGGAAAGCCCGATGCATCAATGCAAACATCCGCGCCTCCATTGGTCGCGCTGACGACCTGCTCCACCACATCGGTAGCCAATCCGTTCACGGTGACGTCCGCGCCACAGTTTTTCGCTGATATGAGCTTTTCGTCCATCACATCGACCGCCACCACAACCTTTGCGCCTTTGGCTTTCATGTACTGTATCGCAAATAATCCGATGGCGCCCACGCCTAGGACGCATACGCTGTCTCCCGGTTTAAACCCGCTGCATTTAATCGCGTGAAGCGCATTCGCGAGCGGGTCGGTCGTTGCGGCTGCCTCGTAAGTCACGTTGTCCGCAATCTTCAGCAGGTTTACTTCCGGCACCGCCACGTACTGTGCAAACGCGCCGTCACAGCGGGAACCAAAATAGTTATAATTTTTGCACAGCGAGTAATGCCCCTGCTCACAATATTCGCACTCGAAACAGGGCATCAGCGGCGGCACCGTTACCCGGTCCCTCAGCGCAAATCCCTTCACTTTACTCCCAACCTTCACAATCTCGCCCGCGAACTCATGGCCGGGCGTAATCGGTGAAATATAAGCGCCATAATAAAGTATCCTCGGTATATCGGAACCGCAGATACCCACTACCATTACCTTGACGAGTACTTCATTATCCTTTATTTCAGGTACATTGACCTGTTCAATCTTCAAATCCCCGGGTGCATACATTCTAACTGCTTTCATTGAATTGCTCATAAAAACTCCTTTTACAAAAACCGCCGTTGTTTTTTCTTTATCACGTATCATTTAATAATCCTTGAATCATCGGATTCAAAGCTGACGCTGTCAACGCAGCTGATTCCATCATCAGTAAGCCATTTTACATATTTTCACGTTGCCGGTAGGACATACGCCTTTGCACGCGCCACATTGTATGCATTTGCTCTTTTGCGCTTCGCCGGAAACGATCTTGACCCCCGAACTTGTGCCCAGCCTCGTCGCACCCGCTTTTATCATGGCAACCGCACCGTCATAGTCCCGCACGCCGCCCGATGCTTTCACGCCCATCTGCGGGCCGACTGTCTTACGAATCAGGCCCACGTCCTCAACCGTAGCGCCTCCCGTGGAGAAACCGGTGGAGGTTTTTACAAAATCCGCGCCTGCCAACTTTGAAACCGTGCAAGCCTTTACCTTCTCTTCGTCTGTGAGAAGGCAGGTTTCTATGATGACCTTCACCAGCGCCTTACCTTTTGCTGCACCCACCACAGCCTCGATATCCCGCTTGACAAGTACCCAGTTGCCGGATTTGATCGCGCCGACATTGATCACCATATCCACTTCTTTTGCGCCAAGCGCAATCACAGTGCTTGTTTCTTCCGCCTTCAATTCGGGCGTGCTGGCGCCAAGCGGGAAGCCAATGACCACGCAAGGGGCCACACTGCTGCCGCTGAGTTGTTCCGCAACAAACTGGATATAGTTCGGATTGACGCATACGCTTGCGAAATTATACCTTTTCGCTTCATCGCATACCTTGCGCACATCCTCAATACTGGCCTCCGGCTTTAAAATCGTGTGGTCTACGTATTTTGCCAGCGAGGCAGGCGAATAATCGCCCGCGGGCGCTTGCTGGCCGGCATATTTGATGCAAACCTCTTCCGTTACCTGTTTGATGAGTTCGTTTAGATCCATTAGACTATTCCCTCCGCATTAAAGTTATAAGTTCTTCCCGACAGTTCTTTTAACTGTTGTGAATCTTACTCCAGAGCCCACTTTAGCGACCGTTCCACCGCCCGCTTCCATCCGCTGTACAGCGTTTCCCGCTGGTCGGCGCTCATGCAAGGTTCAAACACCTTCGCCATTTTCCATTGCTTTGCGATCTCATCTTTGCTCTTCCAGAATCCCACGCCGAGCCCCGCAAGATAGGCCGCGCCCAGCGCCGCCATTTCAGTAATCACCGGTTTTTGGATGGGTATTCCCAGGATGTCTGATTGGAACTGCATGAGGAAATCGCTTGCGGTTGCGCCGCCATCCACACGGAGCGATTCGGCTCTCTGGCCGGAATCCATCTGCATGCACTCCAGTACGTCCCGCGTCTGGTATGCGATCGCTTCAAGAGTGCTCCTTGCGATATGCTCGCTGGTGGTTCCGCGCGTAATGCCTACGATCGTTCCTCTGGCATACATATCCCAGTACGGCGCACACAGGCCTGTGAAGGCCGGCACCAGGTATACGCCGCCCGTATCATTCACCTTCGTAGCAAGGTCGTTGACTTCAGCCGCCGTCCTGATGATCTTAAGCCCGTCCCGGAGCCACTGTATGGCGGCACCGCCCACAAATATAACGCCTTCCAGCGCGTATTCCACTTTATCTCCAATAACCCAGCCAAGATCCGTAGTCAGCCCGGTTTTGCTCATCTTCAGCTCTTCGCCGATGTTCATCATCAATGCAAGTGCCGTTCCGTACGTATTCTTTGCCATGCCGGGCATAAAGCAGGTTTGCCCAAATGTGGCTGCGTGCTGATCACCCGCATCGCCCGCAATCGGTACCTCCTGCCCGTAAAAAATTTCTCTGCTCGTTGTAGCAAGCAGGCCGCTGGACGGTTTCAGTTCCGGAAGAATATGTACGGGAATGTTCAGCGCATCCATGATCTTCTGATCCCATTGAAGCGTGTGAATATCGAGAAGCAGCGTCCGTGAGGCGTTTGAATAATCCTCGACGTGGGATGTCCGTCCGGATAGCTTATATATGATCCATGAGTCTATATTACCAAAGCACACCTTTTTCTGTGCAACCTTTTCCTTAATGCCTGGAACGTTGTCAATGATCCACTTGATCTTCGTACCGGAAAAATACGCATCAATCAATAATCCGGTTTTCTCTCTTATATAGCTGTCGTATCCTTTTGCTTTGAGTTCTTCGCAGATGCCCGCGGTTTGCCGCGATTGCCACACGATGGCGTTATATAATGGCTCTCCCGTATCGCGGTCCCAAAGTATCGTTGTCTCCCGCTGGCAGGTAATACCGATAGCAGCCACCTGCGATGCATCGGTGTTCCCTTTTTTGAACACTTCCGCCATTCCTTCCACCACAGTGCTCCAGTATTCGTTCGGATCGTGCTCGACCCATCCGGGCTTCGGATATATTTGCTTTATATCCCTGTAAGCGTATGAATGGATCTGCCCCTCCCTGTTAAAGAGAATGACTCTTGTTCCGGTGGTACCCTGATCGATCGCCATGATAAAAAGTTTTTCCATAACATCCTCCGCTTCAATGTTTGTTTCAAAACACTATAGCCCGAGTTCTTCGCACCGTTTCAGTACGCTGACCGCCGTTATTTCATCCATATATAAGGAGGTCACATATCCGCCTCTTAACGCGCCGATGATCGCATCCGCCTTCTCGCTCCCGACTGCAATTGCGATTCTGATTTTTTTGTTTTTGAGATCCGCGAGCTCAATTCCGATCGTTCTGTCGTTGTACTCATTGTTGACAAGATCGCCCTCGATATCAAAAAACCGGGTGCATATATCACCGACGGCTCCGACTGCCAGCAACGCGTCCGCATCCTTGAGCGTAATGGAACCACGCTCTATCAGCACTGAATTCTCTGATATCTGGCCTATGCTGAATACTGCGATGTTGGCCTCGGTAGCCAGATCCAGCACCATTTTTATGCGCGAATCGCTTTTGATGGCTTTGGCAATCTCTTTGCTGCCCGCCAATGCGGGAGCGGCGATCATATAACCGATACCGGAATAGGCTTCTGTAAATTTCTGCAATATGCTTGCTGTCTTTGTGGACAGTATGCTGGTCGCGATCGACCCGTTGAGCTGGACGATCTTTACCCCTTTTTTTAACGATACCGGCGAGACTAAAATCTCTGCAAGCTGTTCCATTGTCCGGCCCCAGGATACGCTGATGATATCGTTGTCCGAAACATACCGATTAAGATCCTCTGCCACCATTTTGCAGGTATCCATCAGGCAAATGGCTTTGTTGTCCACCAGAAGCGGGGAAATAAAAATGTGCTCAATGTTAAATGATCTCTTTAGCAGCTCTTCCTGCAACTCCATTGACTTAACCGGATAAATCACCTTATGCTTGATATATCCGAGCTTCTCAGCTTTATCGAGAATGCGTGAAACCGTTGACTTGGAGATCTCTTCTTCGATTGATATCTGTTCCTGAGATAGCCCGACTTCATAATATTTTTTTGCGATCCGTATCATATAATTGATATCGCTAATTGTTACTTTCTCCACCGTTTACTCCCAGTGATCTCGAAATAGACATCTAAAAAAAATATCGCAATACAAATTCCAATTAGTGAATTCTTTCACGTAACACGTTAATATTTTAAATTCTTTTTTTATATCAGTCTTTACGATAAATTGTCTGGTTTAAGATTTCATGAAATAAATTTAATGCGTTGAAACAAATTGAATGCGAGTCTTATGGTCTCACTCATGGCGTTCAGCAAATTACATCTTAGAGGAATGGGGTAGTAGCGAACTAATGTGAGCGCTCGGGCATATTCGCCTGTAAGTTCTCGCAGACGTGTGAATCTTCGTGTGGCTTCACACGCCTGCTTTTTTACTTACGCTCTTTCTAGTTTGCAAAAAATCGGGGATACACGCAGCTTATCTACGCAGCCACTGTATATACTCAAAAACATTTCCGTCTTGATCTTTAAAGTATACCAGAATTTCTCCAGCCACACATGAAGTAGGGCCAGAAATGATCTCAATACCATTTGCTTTTAGTTGATCAATTGCATCATTCATGTCTTCAACTTCAATACAATAATGCGGACATAAGCTTTCTGAGATTATAGGTTTTGTATAATGACCATCTAAGTTTTCCAGTAATTCGAATTTCGAGCCATTTAGATCAAGAAAGGCATACTTGATCCTATGTTGATCAGAAACTTCAATTGATATGGCTTTAAAACCTAATTTTTTGGTATAAAACTCGATTGCAGAATCAAGATTTGATACCTGAATAGCACAATGATCAAATTTCATGATTTTCTCCTTTATTTTTTTTGTAACGACAGTTACATTAAAGCCTACGAATTTCAGTAACGACAAAGGTTTGGTAACGGTTTAAATTATTTTAACAATATGTTAAGATAAACAAGATCATTGTCCTAATCATACAAGATAAATGAATCGGTGAAAAGAACGCACTTTATTTTCGCTAAATGAAGAAAGGGTAACTAAAAAGGTTTTTTAATGAAAAAAATCGTTGTAAGTTGTGAAATGGAAGTGACAATCAAAATGATAAGCGGCAAGTATAAGCCTTTATTATTATATTATCTTATAGAAAACAAAGTTAAGCGCTTTAATGAGCTGCAAACGTATATTGCCCAGTTATCCCAAAAGACATTGACCAATCAACTCAGAGAGTTGGAGGCCGATGGTTTGATTAATCGGAAAGTATACGCAGTCGTTCCCCCAAAGGTGGAATACAGTATTACAGACAAGGGAAAAACGCTTTATCCATTACTCAAAATGATGTGTAAGTGGGGCGAACAGAATATTGATGAACGCTTTGTACTTACAAACAGGCAGTGTGGACTTAATAAAGACCGCCCTTGAGGAGATTCCCAAAGGTAATCTCAAGGTTGGTGTAATTGGTTTCTATGCCCTTGTTCTCAATTGACGGATTAATAAGCAACCTTGCATCAACTTAGCGGATTTCCAGTTAAATAAAAAACGGTTGTTCCAAAAAAACAGCCGTTTTTGTTATATGTTAAAATAATCGATGCATATATTGTTCTATTTCACTGCGCGCCTTTTGAGCAGAAATGCCCCTGCAACTGTAAGAAAGCACAAGCCGCAGAGAATGGTGACCCATGTAAAATTTTGCTCCGTGGAGGGAAGCTCGGTTTTCCCGATCGTAACAACGTAGCTTGCGGTTTGACTTTCCACGGTATAAGTGACCGTCGTGACGCCGTTCTTAAGGCCTGTGAACGTGTTTCCTTCGCGGGAAGGATACTCTTCGTCATAGCCCCATGTGCCGCCCGGTATGTTTGGGGTCAGAGTGAGCCGACCGCTAGTGTGGATAGTGGCGCTCTCTACCGAGGATGAAAGCGCCGGCTGCGCAGTCCACTGCGCGAATAGGGCGGTGTTCGCAGTAAATGTAAACGTGCTGCCCACAGAATAAGCTGTTCCGCCGCCGTTTGCTGCCGTGTTCCAGCCGGTAAACGTATAATGGTTTCGGGACATGCTGGCGTTATTGGATACCGCCACTGTGGTGCCGACGTGCTGTGTTACCGATGGGACGCTGTTCCGCTGCCGCTGTTCGCGTTGTAGGAAAGCGTGCAAAGCCGAAGGTAAGCGCTGAATGTGGGTCCCCACGCCGCCGGAACGGCAACACCATAAGCCGTCTCCGTATCCGTGCTGAACACATGGTATGTGTGCGTATCAGTAGCCACAGTAATACTGTTGTCGTTCGCCAGAAAGGCCGCCGCTGTGCCGGATATCGAAAGGCTGCCGGAAGAACCGCTTTTGCCCAGCCCGATAT
>CAYNFL010000069.1:1288-8628 GCA_964396465.1 uncultured Christensenellaceae bacterium | reverse complement strand
TTTTGGCGATTACGCCGAGGTTGTCGTCAAGCTCCTCCTTGCTCATGCCGATGCCCGTGTCGATCACCTTCAGCGTGCGGCTTTCCTTGTCGGCTTCGATACGGATGTAATAATCGTTCTTGTTAAACGTAATATTCTCATCGGTGAGCGCTTTATAATAGATTTTATCGATGGCGTCGCTCGCGTTGGAGATGAGCTCGCGCAGGAACACCTCCTTGTGCGTATAGATCGAATGGATCATCAGATCGAGCAGGCGCTTGGATTCCGTTTTAAACTGTCTCTTTGCCATGGTAATACCCCCGTGCATATATTGCTTTAGCACTCATCATCTTTGAGTGCTAACAATAATTTAGCGCGGTTTTGCGGATTTGTCAAATGGAGAATTCGATATTACGAAAAACCATAACCGCCTACGCAAACGAGGACGCGGTACGCCACGTCAACCGTATCGTCTGTGCCGCGCGGCGCTCAAGTATCGAGAACAGGCGGTCAAAATCCGGGCGGCTCGCCGTATCCATCAGGAACGCGGAGCGCGTCGCGCCCGGCCTTCGCGTGCGGTTGAGTATGCGGATCATCTCGTCGGCCGTTTTAGTGCCGACGCCGTGCCCGTAATACAATCCGCCCGGCAGCACGATCGCGTTTTCCCCCTGCCATTCAGGCGTCTTGGGGTTGACGTCGGGGTTATCGAAATACTTACGGTCACCGAGCAGCTCATCGTTTGCTTGCCTCGGCGCGCCGACCGAGCGCAGCAGCGGGTCGAGCGCGTGCCAGTTCATCAGATAGATGGAAGGAAACACTTCATTGAACAGTACCTCGCCGTAAACGCCGAGCAGCGCCTTGTAATACACGATAATCATCGCCGTGGCGCATTCCGAGGCATACGCGCTTCCGTTGGCGTAGATATCGCGGATGGCGGCGGCGGGGTTTGCGCCGCTCTTTAGCTTAAAGCCGCCGTTGGGCATTCTTTCCCATAGTTCAGTGTTGCATTTCGATTGATGGAATGTCGCGAACGAAAAGCTGCTCTCATCCAGCGTCTTGGCGGCGCTCACAGTTTCCTTTCGCAGCTCGAGCTCAAACTTAAGCCGGTCCGGCGAAGAAAAGCGGTAGTTCTCGCTGCTTTGTGACATCACACTGAGCAGCTGACGCTCCACGCTGCCTGCCGGATATTCATTCGCTATCGCGGAAGCGTCAAACAAAGATCCCGTTATTGTAATCATGAGGCGCCTCCTGATTTTGCTTTGCCGCCGCAAGCTGTTCTGCGACAGGGCGCTGCAGCCATTGTTGCCACGCGGCGGGGTTTGTCTTGTAAGCGCGATGTGAATATTCGGCCAGCACCTTTTTTTCCTCAAAGCTGAGCGCTTTAAAAGCGGCAAGGCTCATGCGCTGCGTTTCGTCAGCCGCATCAAGCGGCTGACGCTCATAGTGCGAAGTGCCTCGGTGCAGGTATTTCCTTTCCAGATCGATGCGGTAGAACACGGGTTCGCTGCTCATCTGATAGCTCTCGCCGGAAAAATACAGATACGGATCGTTATCGCTCAGCCAGCGCAGGTATCTCTCATAGCGCTGCTGGCTGTCTTGCGCATTTACATCCGGGTCCTTCATGCCCAGCATGCCGCACGCGAGCTTCACGTCCGGATCGTTTCCGGAGCGCACGCGCTGTGCGATCAGCTTCAACGCCTGCGGGCTTTTGATCTGAAATACCGCCCACGAAAGGTAATGTATGTTACGACCTTTTTGGTTGCGGCGGAAAAGCAGCTCAATCGCTGTCTGTAACGCGCTTTCATCTTTGTACGCGGCCAGCAGCACGGCTGCGGCGATATCCAATACCTCATCATAGTCGCCGCCCAGCCCGTCTTCACCGCCGCCCGAATTCAATATCCACCGAAGCGCCGGAAGCGCCCCGGGCGGACGCGCGGTCAGCACATCGGCTTCACCGCCCGATTCGCCGCGCCATCGCACAAAAGCCGCTATTCTTTGCGCCATCGCGGCGCGCGGGTGTAAATACCGCTCCATCTCAAACGTTTTAATCTGCGGTAGCAGAATAAACAGGCAGGGGAATGTGAGCCGCTGATCACTTATCAGCATCACCGCTCTTCTCTTGTCTTTTTCGCATATCTCGCTGAATAAAGCGATACACCTGTCGTTTCCCTCTTTGATCCTCACATTATCCAGAAAACCGTATCCGCCTGCATTGTTTGCCGCCATAAGGCCTCTCCATCTCTGCCTTTTTCAATATCATATTAATATTTCGCCTGTTTTGACATTGACGAATATAAAAATGCCTATGAACAACGCGGCGAACCGCCGCTGCTGCGCCGCAGCCGGAAAATAAAAGAGAGGCTTTGTCTCGCACTCTCTTATTGCTTTAATATTTTTATCGCCCGTTAATCCAAATCGCTCTGGAACGATTTATAATCGTAATACGTACCGTTGATTTTCTCAATGCCGGAGCCGTTTTCCGACATCTTGTAATTGCCCTTGTACATCTGGATGCCTTCCGGCGTAATAAACGTCACGCCAAAGGTAATCCATCCGCCCTCCACCGTATCGATATCCAGCTGCATCTCCCTGTTTGCGTCCAGCTTACTGTTGAGTTCGCTTTCATCAGGCAATGATATTAAAAGCACCGCAACATTCTCACACGCAAAATCGGAAGCGTATATCGCGCTATCCCCCGCAACCGTAAAGAAAAACTTTTGACCCGCGACGAGCCTTGCGGACATGCTGCCATATTCTAGCCGTTCCGGGTTCGCGCCATTAAGGCCCATCCGCGTCGTAAACCACGTCTGGTTGCCGTATTCGTCCATGTCGGGATAACTGGCATCGAGGTAGATATACTCCCCGATGATGTCAAACCCAAAACCGCGCAGCTTCATGTTTTCATCGGCGCCGTCTTCATTTTTGCGGTGCAACGGCGCATCCTCGCCGTAGTTGACCGTCGCGGCATCCTCTTCATTGAGGTAATACGTCCACCCGTCCACCGTGACGGCATCCTCGCCCGCGTTTCCCGCGGAAGCTGAGGGCGCTGCCATATCGGGCGCTGTCGTGGGAACAGGCGACGCGGAAACCGATGCTGAAACGGTCGGCGATACGGATACGGCCTGATTTGCGCACCCTCCCGCAACCATAGCGATCATCAACGCTGCAATTATAATCCGGAAATACTTTCCCATACCATCCATTATACCTTTATCATTTAGGCGCATCGTCAGTCCACTTTCCCCGACGCTAAGTATGCGCCCAGTCTGTCGGCACTGTTGAAGGATTCCATAATGCACGCCTGATGCGCCTCATCGACACGCCCGCTCTCATGAACCTTGCTTCCCCTGAAATGCAGGCACACCTGGCCGTCCATGCCGTTGTCGCCTATCGGGTCAGTGTTATGCACGAATCCCATCAAACTGGCGGCGTAATATTTTCCGTCATACTTTACCCATACCGGCCTTCGGGACGCGTTCAGCTCTCCGCCCCAAGCCTTGGTCATCTTCTCCGTATCGTCTTTCGTCATCGGGCAAACGTCAGCGTGCCAATGGGCGGTGACATCTCCGAAGCGCTCCATATTCCAGTGGATTCCGCTGCGTACGTCGATGACTTCAAACGAAACGCCTTTTTTCATGATGCTCTGAACGCCGTCTCTGCTGTCCGTGTCAAACCAATCCACCATCCACACCTTGCCGCTCTGTTCCGGCCTTTGCGCTTGTATATCGGTTCTGTAATTGTTCCATAGCTTTAATACGTCCGTTGAGCCGAACAGCATCAGCAGCGTCTGGCTTCCGGCGACGCCGTCCGCCTCGAGATAAAGCGATTTTTGAAACTTTTTAACCGCCGCCTTCGTCGCGTTGCCGTAAACGCCGTTCGCTGCGAGGTGGAAATACCCCTTCTTTCTCAGCGCTACCTGCAGCGTCGTCACCGCCTGCCCCCGCATGCCGGGATGCATATCGGTTACCGCTTTACCGGACGGCATATTGTAATTGACAAAATCCCCGCGTACGTAGCCGGTCTTTCCCTGATAGTCGATTTTTACCCAGTGGTCCTGAATGCTGTATGTGGTCACGACAACGCCGCCTTTCATTGTCGTGACAATGTCGCCCGAGGTGCTGGGAATGCTTCTTAAGTTCACGTTGGAACTGTTGGTGGTCGCTTTCAAACTCAGCGGTATGATGTCGTATTTATGCACACTGCTTTGCGGTACAAATCCTTCTGCCGAGCCAGCCCTAATCTGATACATACTGCCGTATGAACCCGTGATCGTCACCTGAGTCTCAATCTGCAGCGTCTGAACGTCTGCGCTTGCCGTATCAGGCTGCTCCTTCATTACAGCTTCTTCAATCATCACGCCGGGATCGTTCATGCCGGTTACCATCACGTCGATGAAATCCGCCCGTACATAGCCCGTAAAAGTTTGATAGGCAACCTGATACCATCCCCCGATCTTGTCACCCCGTACGCTCACGGAGTCGCCTTTGCTCATCGTAGCAAGCACGGCGGAGGCCGTGGTGGGCTGCTCCCTTAAATTTGTATCCGGCGTGTTGACGGTTCCGGTATTCGCCGTAAACGCTTGCGCCGCAGGCGCGTAGAAAACAAACGCTGAAAAAACAAGGGCGGCAGCGCATAGTACCGATATGAACTTACGTGTTTTTGAAAACATACCCCTACCCTGATGATTATCAAGTCTGTTTTTCTCAAGTTATTTTTCGGCTTGTCCATATTATAGTATTCGCCATGCGTATTGTCAAAAACAAAACGCCGTAACCAAAGAATTGGTATGTGAATGTTTTGTTAAAATTATGACGGTATAAAGGTTTAATGAGGCTTTATTTTATCCAAAAAGATGAGGCCGCGCAACTAAATCCATTGCTGAAATACGGTTATAAATCCGAAAATTCGTAATATGCTCGTTCCCTGATATTCAGTAATCCCATACGCTGTGGCCATACCCCGTCAGGTCGATAATCGCAACGGAGACGGGATGCAGCGAATCCAATGCCTCGTCTATGTCGCTTATGTTTGGCACATGTACCGCATTAATATTCATCAAACGGCTATTTTGCTTGAGGCTGATAACCAATCAATATAATCAATATAGCATCTATTTTTCAAAAGCGACATTGATCTCTATCGCACTCTCGTCCGCCTTTAGCTCGATACAAAGCACCTGATTGGAACTCATCTTAATGGTGATATTCTCGCCATAAAGCAGCGTTGGCGTCGATATTTCCATTTGAATACCCAAATTAGAAAAAAACGTCGCCGCGCCTGCGGTTAACATGTTGGCCAATTCCGATAATGCGCTGTTGGCCATATCGTCAAGCTCATTAATCGGCATACCCATCATCATGGACGCTATTTTTTTTGCGCTTTCAAAATTCAAGCTGTAGACGACATTTCCCTTGATCGCGCCTACCATTCCGACGATGATATTTACCCCTGTATTGATCAGCTCTTGGCCTTTTACACTTAATTTGCCTTTCTGCAGGTTCTCAAACTGTAGCTGCGGCATAATGGATTCAAAGGATTCCACAAACGGATTGATGTATTTTACATCCACTATTCCTCACCCCTTTGAAAACCGACATTCATATACAAACTGCCAAAGGCTGTTTCCGCGATTACGGTGGTCGTATTAAAACCGGGCGCTGAAATCAGCACACTGTCCCCGTGCAACACCGACGGGGGAGATATGCGTAACCCCAGCGCTTTATTTTTTCTGTTCAATATGGAACACGCATTCCCGGATACGATATTGACCATTTCGCCGAGAGCCCCCATCATTTCTTCACTGTTCTTCGGTTGCCTTTTCAGCATGGCGGCTGACAGCTTATTGGCCGACTCGATCGACAGATCCAGCAGCATCCTTCCCGAAAACTTGCCGATGATACCGACGATTACGCACATCCCCGCTGAGTCATGGTCTTGATCGCAGCAATATTCATCCTTGTATGCCGGAATCGTTTTCGTCATCCGGTTCAACCCGTCCATCAGGGCTTCCTTAAACACCGCAGCGTATTCCTGTTCCAAAAAGAGGTACAATTCCTCAGAGGCCATCACCCTTTTAATCGCCGTAATCAGCTCATCGGCTTCGACAGGTTTCTGAATATACGCGGATATTCTGTTCTCCTTTGCTGCTTTGACGAGTTCTTCATCCATCATAGAGCTTATCATGATCACTTTGATATCTGGATCAATCTCATGGATCGCGCGCGTACATTCCAGCCCGTCCGTGCCGGGTATCGTCATGTCCATTGTAACCATAGTCGGCTTCTTTTCTTTAACTACTCCCTTCGCTTCTTTAAGCGACCCGGCTTCTCCGATAACGTTAAATCCGTTCTCCTCCAGTATCCCTCTGATAAACGCGACAGAGAATGCGGAATCATCAACGATGACGATACTGATATCTTCCATAACGGCCTCCAAAGTTTTCGATGTTGTTTATATGCAAGCTGAAGCAAAGCATAATATTCTATACTGAATATATCGAAGTATTGAAATCGCAACTTTAATAAACCATCCGTTATGCTCGAAAAATATCGTAATAATCAATGAAGTGTATTACTTTAATTGCAATTACTCTACGCCAATAATAATTTTTCCATGGGCATGGCCTTGGCGGATATAGCTGAATGCATCGGCCGCTTCATACAGCGGATACCGCCTGTCGATAACAGGCCTTATCTTTCCATTGTCCACAAGCTGTAATATATATTTGAGATCGTCAGTATTCGGCTTCGCGGCAAGAAGCCGTATTTTTTTCTTCCGAGCGACATGAAAGCGCCAACAAGCATAACCCCGATGACCTGTGTTAAATCACCACCGACCATGATACAGATACCGCCCGGGATTAACATACGCATATATGCGGATAACGGGCATTTGCCATTCACTGCGAGTATCAGGTTATACCGCTGATCACTTTTTATAAATTTGGCCTGCGTATAGTCGACGATATGATCCGCCCCGATCGATTTTATTATCGTAATGTTATTTGGGCCGCAAACGGCTGTAACCTCTGCCCCCAAGTGTTTCGCGAGCTGAACGGCAAACGTACCGACGCCGCCGCCCGCGCCGCATACTGCGACCTTCTGCCCGGGTTGAATGCCACCCATGCGTAAAGCCTGAAGCGCTGTGCATGAAGCCAGCGGAACAGCCGCAGCCGTTTCAAACGACATGCCGCGAGGCTTTTTCGCCAGCACGCTTTCAGGTACCGCAACACACTCGGCAAAGCCCCCGAATCCGCAGCCGGCGATCTCACCGCAAACTTCGTCCCCTGCGGCAAATCCTTTCACGTCCTTCCCGATTTCCTCGACCCTTCCCGCGATATCAGAGCCGAATATTTTTCTTTT
>CAYNFL010000069.1:0-1278 GCA_964396465.1 uncultured Christensenellaceae bacterium | reverse complement strand
TGATCCCCAGCTTTATCGATCGGTAGTCCGCGGCGTTAAATGACGCCGACGCGACTTTGACCAGAACTTCGTTATCGCCTATTACCGGCTTATCCGTATCGCGATACACCAAGATATCGGTGGAATCTTTGTCGTATATAACCGCTTTCATTTCATAACCCTCCTTCATTGCGACGCAAAACAAACGGATTACATTCCCGCTTTTTCGCTTTATCTTCACACAACATAGACGGAACAGACTGAAATTTATTGCACTGTTTTTAAATACTTATCTAAAGAACTGCTGTGCTTCATTATGGTTATGGTGCGTGTCTTTGCCGTTTGGTTTGCCCGGCTTGGGTGTTGCCCCGTCTCGCTAAAAACGTGCCAAAGGGCACGTTATTCACTCCGAATTGTTTGCGTGATTAACGAGTTGCCGGGGATGCTTATTCAATCGAACGCATAATTTATATTATTGATATAAACGGGAGTCGTGCAGTCTGTCCGCTACATAGTTATGAAACGTTCTTGGACGGTCACCCGTTTATTTTCTCATATTCGTATCGACCTTTGATGTGTGCATTATACCAGCGGCCAAGTGAATCGGCTGCGCTAAATTGAATCCATTCGTCCTCCGGAAAATCCGAATACGTATAGACTGAACCGTCGTCCCTGAACCGGACGACAAGAACCTCCCAGTCTGAATCGTAACCAATTTCACTGAAGCAGGAGGAATCCGGCGTGGACTTCATGTTAACGTCGTTAACATCAAAAATGTGTGGCGTCAGCGTCGGTATCACGTTGTCAGCGTCAAAATTGCGCGGCGTCAACATCGGTATCACGTTGTCAGCGCTAAAATTGCGCGGCGTCGGCGCCGCTGAAATTTCAAAAGTCGTTGTGACGTGAGTAATTACGACATCGTCTATACTGGTTTTTTGTTTTGTTTCGACACATCCCGCCAGTAATAAAAGAATTAAAAGTGAGAATGTGCAGCAGCATGCAATGCGTTTCATTGTGGAATCTCCATTTCATCGTCATCAAACAGTTACTATGACACGTATCGTCTGACCGCATATACCAATGCTGGAAAAAACTCTTGATTGTTTACTTAATAATATCATATTTGATTATTCTTGCAACAGTCAGTTAATAAATGGTCCGCGTTCGCTGCCGTTTGATTTGCTCGGTTTTGGGGTGCTGCCCCGTCTCGCTATGGTTATGGTTCGCGTCCGCTGCCGTTCGTTTTACCCGGCTTTGGGTGCTGCCCCGTCTCGGGGCAAACGTGCCGTATGGCACGTT
>CAYNFL010000068.1:0-8641 GCA_964396465.1 uncultured Christensenellaceae bacterium | reverse complement strand
CAGGTCGATCACCTTGATACCCGTCTCGAATATCTCCGTTACAGGGCTCTGATCGGTAAACTTGGGCGGGTTCCTGTGGATAGGAAGGCGCTTATCCGTTTCTATCGGCCCTTTGCCGTCGATAGGCTGACCGATGGCGCCCATCACGCGCCCCAGCGTCTTCTTGCCGACGGGCACCGTGATGCGTTCCCCCGTATTGGCGGCGGGCAATCCGCAGGAAAGCCCCTCCGTCGCGTGCAGCGCGATACAGCGTACGACGCCGCCGCCCAAGTGCATCGCAACTTCGAGCCATACCTCGCGCTCCGGCATTTGGATTACGAGCGCGTTGTAAAGCTCCGGCAATCCCTCCTCGAACTGTACGTCGATTACTGGGCCGGTGATGCGGATGACCTTTCCTGTATTGACAATGTTATATCCCATAATTTTGTCTCCAAATCATGATAAAGCCTCAAGCGCGCCGATAATTTCGGATATCTCCGCGGTGATCGCGGCCTGCCGCGCGCGGTTGTACTGCATCGTGAGCTCTCCGATACGCTCCTCTGCGTTGTTCGTCGCGTTTTCCATCGCGATCATGCGCGCGCAATGCTCGCTTGCGAGCGAGCTGACGAGGCATCCGTACACGAGCCCGATGATGTACTGCGGCACAAGCGTGTCGAACACCTCTTTGGGCGACGGATGGTAGAACATCTCCCCGCTGAACTGCACCTCGCCGCTGATATCCTCAAAGTTGGACACCGAAAGCGGCAGCAGCTTTAAAACGCGCGGCTCCTGCCGCATCGCCGATATGAAGTGCGTATACACCACGTACACTTCGTTTAATATATCGTTGTCGAAAAGCTCGAGCAGGTCTTCAGTGATGCCCCTCGCATAGTACAGCGACGGGTTTTGCGCCACGTGCAGGAACTCGACGTCGATCATATACCCCCTGCGCTCGAAGAACACGCGCGCCTCCTGCCCCACCGTGAGTATGTAGCGCTCCTCGCTTTTCTGCATCGTGCTGTACGCAAGGTTCAGCACGTTATGGTTATAGCCTCCGCACAGCCCCTTGTCCGCCGCGATCACAACGTACGCCGCCTTGCTGCCCTCGCTCTCGCCAATATACGGATGCGAGAGCGCGTGCGTATGCGCAAGTATGTCCTTGATCGTGCCGCGCACGCGTTCAAAGTGGGTGTGGTTGGTTTCGTACTTGGCGATCGCTTTGCGCATCTTGGACGTCGATATCAGGTGCATCGCGCGCGTAATCTGCTCCATATCGGATATGGAGCGGATGCTGTGGCGAATGTCGCTCATGCCGGGCATGCGTTACGCCTCCTCTTCGGGCTGTATGTTGTTCTGCTCACGGAAAAGCGCGAGGTAATCCTGCGCCGCCTTGTGCAGCGAGGATACCATATCGTCACTGAGGTCTCCCGTCCGGCTGATGCTGATCCGCACCTCCGGGTAGTTGAGATCCACAAACTTTAAGTATCCCGCGTTAAACTCGCTGACCAGCTTGATCGGCAGCCCGATCAAATATTTGTTGACCGCGACGAACAGCGTGATCACCTGGCTTGCCATCGGCATCGACAGGTACTGCGGCTGCTTAAGCGTTTCGGTGAGCTTCGCACCCTGATCCAGCGTATCGCGCGTCGCCTTGTCGAGGTCGGACGCGAACTGCGCGAATACCGCAAGCTCGCGGTACTGCGCGAGGTCGAGGCGCAGACGCCCCGCCACCTTGCGCATCGCCTTGGTCTGCGCGCTGCCGCCCACGCGCGACACCGAGAGCCCGACGTTGACCGCCGGCCGTATGCCCGCGTTGAAAAGCTCCGATTCCAAGTATATCTGCCCGTCCGTGATCGAAATCACGTTGGTCGGTATGTACGCCGAAATATCGCCCGCCATCGTTTCGATGATGGGCAGCGCCGTCATCGAGCCGCCGCCGTTCTCATTGTTCAGCTTCGCGGCGCGCTCTAAAAGCCGCGAATGCAGGTAGAACACATCGCCCGGATACGCCTCTCTGCCCGGCGGGCGCCGCAGCAGCAGCGACATCGTGCGGTACGCCACGGCGTGCTTGGAGAGGTCATCGTATACGACGAGCACGTCCTTACCCGCGTACATGAACTCCTCCGCGATCGCGCAGCCCGCATACGGCGCGATATAGATCATCGATGGCATATCGCTGCCCGTGGAAGCCACAACGACGGTATAATCCATCGCGCCTTCCACCTCGAGCGTACGGATGATCGCCGATATCGTCGAAGCCTTCTGCCCGATCGCGACGTATACGCAGGTTACGTGCTTGCCCTTCTGGTTTAAAATCGTGTCCACCGCGATCGCCGTCTTGCCCGTCTGGCGGTCGCCGATGATGAGCTCTCTTTGCCCCTTGCCGATCGGTATCATGCTGTCGATGGACATGACACCCGTCTCCAGCGGCTGCTTGACGCCCTGCCGGTCGAATATCGCGGGCGCTTCCGCCTCGATGGGGCGAAACCTTGGTGTGACCACGGCGCCCTTGCCGTCAAGCGGCAGGCCCAACGGGTCGATCACGCGGCCTAAAAGCGCGTCGCCCACCGGCACGCGCACCACCGCGCCCGTCTTGCGAACGGTGCTTCCCTCCGATACCCCGGACGCGTTACTGAGCAGCACCGCGCCGATGTGTTCCAGCGAAAGGTTCATCACGATGCCGGCTGCGCCGTTTTCAAATACCACGAGCTCTCCGTATTTGCAGCCTTCCAAGCCTTCGATCATCACGACGCCGTCGCCCGAAGTAATTACCGTACCGATACCCGCGGTATCGGGCATGTCAATAAAACCCTCGATTCGATCGCGCGTTTCGTCGCCAAAAGCCTTTGCGTCGAAACTCAGCCCGACGGTACCGTCCTCATCCTCTGTAAATTCACGCGACACCCTTGAGGTGTCGTGAATATAGTTTTTGATGTTTTTTAAATGGGAACGTACGCTGTTGTCATATACCTTGCCCTCCAGCGTGACGATGAAGCCTCCCAACAGCGTGGTATCCACTTCTGTTTTAAAACTGATCTCCTCACCGGTCTGCTTCTCAAACTGTTCTTTGATGGCCGCGATGGCCTTGTCATCCAGCGCTTCGGCGGTTTTCAGTCTGCCTTGCAATGCCAAGTTATCCCACCCTCTCAAAGAAATCATCGATGATCTTTTGGTTGTCTTCCTTGGATACCTCGCGCTTTAAAACCTTCTCCGCGATCTGAACAGCCATATCGACAATCTCTGATTTCATCTCAAGCTGCGTTTGTTCCTTCTCAATCGCGATCTCCTTACGCGCGCGAAGCACTATTTCGCGCGACTGCTCCTTGGCCTCTTCAATGAGCTCCTTTGCGTGGTCGCGCGCCATCTCGTTGCTGTGCGTAAGTATCGAAGCCGCCTGCTCCTGCGCATCGGACATCATCTGATCGTACTGCTGTTTTTGCTGCACAAGCTCCTTTTCACGCGTATCCAGCGTCTCGGTTTTTTCCGAGAAGGATTTCTCCCGCTTCTTTATGAATTTCAATACCGGCTTGTACAGCAGGAATTTCAGCACGAAGAACAACACCACGACATTCAATATGTGCAGCCCGATTGTCTGCCAGCTTAAGCCCAATATGTCCAGCACGTTATCACCTCGCTCCCCCCGTTATGTCATGATTCGTCATATTTTACTCATCATCAGAATGGCAATGACGAATCCGTAAATCGCCGTCGTTTCCGCAAACGCGAGGCCGATCAGCAGCATCGCGTTGATCTTGCCGCTCGCCTCGGGCTGCCGCGCTACCGCGTCGGCCGCCTTGCTTGTGGCGATGCCCATGCCGATACCCGCGCCCACGCCCGTAAACACCGCAATACCCACACCGATCGCAACCAAAGCACCCATATTCTATACCTCCAAAATCAGAATTGTAATTTATCTTTTTGCGCCGTAAGCAACCGTTTCTTCCATAAAGGATAGCGTCAATATCAGAAAAATATACGTTTGTATACCTACATGGAACAGATTGAAATAGATCGACAGCAGCGCTGGTATACCAAAATTCAGCCAAATAACGCTATAAAGCAGGTCCATGACGACCATACCCGCGAACATGTTCCCGAACAGACGGAAAGCAAGCGATACGGGAATTACCGCGTGGGTGGCTATATTGATAGGCAGCATGAAAGCTTTAGGCTTGACAAACCACTTCAGCCGCCCCAGAATGCCGGTGTAATAGATTCCGAACGCGTTGATGAGCACAAACGAAATGACCGCAATCGCAACCGTAAAGTTGATGTCCGTCGCGGGCGGACGAAAGCCGAAAAGTTCCATCAGGCTTGTCGCGACGATCATCAGCGCAATTGTAAATACGTATGCCGCGAAAGCCGGCCCGCGCTTTCCCAGCGCGGAGTCCGTAAACTTTTCGCAGTAATCCACCATCGTTTCCAGTATGTTCTGAAAGCCTTTGGGTACTGTCTTGAAGCGCGGTATCACAAATATGCGGATCGCCACCGCTCCGAGTATGAGTATAGCCAACACGATCCATGTAATCAGCATCGTCTGGCTGATTTCATACCCGAATATGGTAAGCCCGGTACCCTTTGGTATGACCGTTGGCATTTCCGAATCTTCAAAGCCGATTGCGCAATATCTTTCAAGCATCCCCATGATCCTTCCCGTCTTTCCCTGCCCGCTTTCTCGCTGCCTGCAATACTGTGAAAGCCAAGATCAGCCCCGCCAGCATTCCGCATGCCGCCCATATCAGATGCGTAAGCGAAACCATGGAAACCAGCCAAAGCACCGCCACCACCGCCGCAATTTTCAGCATCAGCAGCGAAATGCCCAGCACCTGCCGCGTCCCCATGATCATTTTTACGAGCGCCCGCAGCGTAAACACCTGCAAAACGCCGATCCCCAATCCAACAAATAAGCCCCACATAATCTATTTATTCTAATTAATACGTCTCAAAAATACAAGTGTCTCGCACATAAAATATATCGCGACGTTTCAGCGCCGGAACAGTGCCTTTGTCTGCCGGTATTTGCCCCGTAAAAACCAGCCTCGCCAGTTCAGCAACATCCATCTCCTGTTTTGACGAGCGCGTACAAATATTATTCCATGACGCGAAACCGTCCCGGATGCGGATATCCTCGAGCAGCGATTCCGCGCCGAAAAAGCGCAGCAGCATTTCCGCATTCACGACGCGCGCCATACCGGATTTTGCGCCGCGCGACTGCGCGGGAAGAAAATAGCTCACGCGCTTAAACCCCTTGCCGAGCAGATAGGAAAGCAGCGCGCCGACATCCGCCTCGTCGGTGTACGCTGTTTCAATCACCTCGGCTTTGTTTTTATTCGCATAGTACAGCATATACGCACAAGGGGCGTAGCCTTGGATCAGCGCAACGGCGCGGCCGCCGTCGGCTTTGAGCTCGCCCATGCGCCAGCGCCATTCGCGGCTGCCGCGCACCACGCAGCCGTCGAAGCCGCGCATCATGCGGTTGTAGACGGGCTCCAGCCCGCGCGTATCGTCTGTATCATATGCCTCGACGTCGCGGCGCAGCGGCGCTTCCGTCACTGCGGCGCGGTGCATGTGCGTCACGGTCGCCCAGCCGAACCGTTCGTAGAAGCTATGCTTGAACGGGTACAGTTGCGTAACGAATATGCCGCGGCTGCGCATCTCCACGAGCGCTTCCAGCAGCAGCTCCTTCATGTGCCCTTCCCCGCGGCGCTCCTGCTTGGTCGCCGCTCCCGCGATCATCAGCGATTTTACGGGCTTGCCTTGCAGACGGATGGTATAAGGGATCATATGCAGCACGGAAACGAGGCCACCGTCATAAAGGCCCATCGAATTGCCGGGCAGCACCTTGTTTTTAAAGTACCACTCTATAAACGCGTCCGAGTCTGAAAAAGCCTCCTTCCAGAGCGCTTTCGCTTCGGGCATATCCTCTTTTTCCAGCAGCCTTACGTCCACTACGATTCGCTCCTGACGCAGGTATATTTTTCGATCATGAATACGGGATTGTAGGAGAGCTTCGCTTTTCGCAGCCCCTCGATGCCCATGTCCTCCTCGCGGTTGATGTACTTGACGCCGCTCCATTCCGCACGCGCGAACTCGCGGTTGATCATCGCATACGCGCCCTGCACATCCGGGTCGGCCTTCTCGATGTGGATGATCGCCATGTCGTCTTTGAAGCATTCCCCGATGGAAAACGCCGTGAGCTTGCCGTCCACATAGAGCATGCCGCACTTTAAGTTCAATCGCTCCATATTGGAAAGCGCCGCCTGCGTAACGGTGAGCTCGTCAATGTACCCCTTTGTTGCGCCGCCCTTGTTTTCCATCCATTGCCGGTGCAGCGATACGCACGCGTCATAGTCCTCCGGCTGGTAGGAACGGTATTCTACCTCATGTTCCTCCAGCAGCCGGTTGATATGGTTGCGCTTCGCGTGGTATTTTTTTCCTTCCAGATTGCACAGGTCGGACGAGAGGTAGATATACTCAAAGTTGTCCCGATCGGGTACCAGCGAAAAATTGCCCGGGCAGTCCGCCTCGATGCGCTCCTTCACGCAGCCCGTCACGCCCTTCATGAAAAAGCCGCCGAAATTTTCGTTCATATATTCGTATGTGCGCCGCAGCGGCTCCTTGTAGCTTGCGTTATAGTCGAGCAGGAACGGCGCGAGCATGAACGGCCTGTAATGCGGCAGGTCGAGCAGCAGGTACATCGCCTGCTCGTCCATCGCGACCTTCGTCCTGCACACCTTGCGCCACAGATAGATGTTGGCAAACGATGCTTCCGTATTGCGATGCCCGTGGGTATAGCGTTCAAACGCTTCCTTGTCGCCCAGCTCGATGTCCTTGAATTTCAGCATGAATGCTCCTTTTGCGCTATTACGCTGTATTATATACCAATCTATAAAAAGTGCAATTGTGCTTATTCTCCGCTTCAGGCATTTTGCGGAATTTAAATTATTATGGCTCTTTATACATTATAATGAATACAAATACCCGCGCGCGGCGATTTGCGCGTACGATCTGCCGCAAATATTGCAGAAGGCGGCGCAATTATTACGCCCTCGTTTCGGGGAATGCGTCGATGGAAAGCGGCTTTGCGGTGCTCGGCATGGTGATCGCCAACGATTTGGGCGGAATCGATTGGGTACCGGCTGCGCTCAAGCACGCGCCGGACATCGGCCTGACCGCCGCGGATTTCGTCGCGCGCTATCTCGAGATACTCGGGTTTTTCGTACTGCCCGGCATCCCCGCGGCGCAGGCGCCCGTCTGGCTTGCCGCGCTACAGCTCATATTCCTGCTGGGCGCGCTGATGGCTGTGGCGTGTGATTATATAAAAGAAAGCTTTTCATAAAGCTACCGCCGTTTTATCGTTTCCCCACGATGGCCTCGTAATCGAACAGCTCGTCCATTTCCGTAAGCTCGCACACCATGAACGCGCGGATGTATTCCTTGTCGCGCGTGATGGAATGGATGTAGTAGCCGTTCTTCAGATAGAACGCGACGGAGGAGCGCATACGGCTTGCGGTATGCAGCGCAATCGCGCGCACGCTTAAGCGCTCGCATTCGCGGCGTACCTTTTCGAGCAGCAGGCCGCCGATGCCGAGCGACTGAATCTCCGGGTCCACCGCGAGGCGAGAGAGATACGCGATGCCTTCTGAAAGCACCTCGAAGCGCACCGCGCCTGCCACCTCTCCGTCCACGCGACAGAGATATACGTGCTTGTTTTGTATATCGGACAGTATCGCCGCGTCCGTTTCGTGCAGCGCCGCGACGTTTTCCTCCTTGCGAATTTCCTTCGCGTACGCCTCGAACGCCTTGCGCGTCACCGCCTTCACGGCGGCTACATCGCGTGGCACAGCCCTTTCAAACGTAATGCTTTCCATCATTTTTTATCCTGCATCAGCAACGCCATAACCGCCTTCTGCGCGTGTAGCCGGTTCTCCGCTTCATCGAATACCACGCTGTGCGGCCCGTCGATGACCTCCGCAGAAACCTCCTCGCCGCGGTGCGCGGGCAGGCAGTGCAAAAATATATAGTCCTTTTTGCACAGGCCCGTGAGTTCCGCGTTTACCTGAAAACCCTCGAAGCTTTTATACTTCTGCTGCGCGCCGCTCTCCTGCCCCATGCTCGCCCACACGTCGGTATACACCGCATCCGCGCCCTGTGCCGCTTCCTTCGGGTCGTGCGTAATGGCGAGCTGCGCGCCGCTTTGCTGCGCGGCCTGCTTCGCCGCGGATAATACCTGCGCGTCGGGTTCCAACCCCTTCGGGCACGCGACGCTGATGTTGAGCCCCAGCTTCGCGCAGCCCACGAGCAGCGAATTCGCCACGTTGTTGCCGTCGCCGATGAACGCGAGCTTGCCGGAAAAGCCGCCCTTGTATTCGTAATACGTCATGAGGTCGGCGAGTATCTGGCACGGATGCAGCAGGTCGGTCAAACCGTTAATGATGGGGATCGTGCCGTACTTCGCGAGATCCTCCACGTCGCTCTGCGCGAACGTGCGGATCATGATGCCGTCCGCCATTCTTGACAGCACCTGCGCGGTATCGGAGATGGGTTCTCCCCTGCCGAGCTGGATATCGTTTCCGCTCAAAAACATGCCGATGCCGCCAAGCTGCCATATGCCCGTCTCGAACGATACGCGCGTGCGCGTGGAGCTTTTGGTGAATATCAT